>CAYNWY010000030.1:0-8794 GCA_964401065.1 Candidatus Woesearchaeota archaeon | reverse complement strand
ACATCTAAGAAAGGTTTAAAAAGAATGTTAGCGGTAATAATCTATATTCACAAAAAAGGAGGTTAAAAATGGGAACAGTTTTGGTAAAGAATGTTGTTAAAAGAAAGCCAGGTTATCTTTACTATGTAGACGGAAAAGGAAATGTCTGTGAAGCTAAGATGGCTAGAGGCGGAAAGAAGAAGAAAAAGGCAGCTAAAAAGAAAAAAAGAAGGTAAAATTTCTTAATCTTTCTTTATTTTCTTTTATCTTATCTTTTTTGATTAATTTTATATACTCTTTCTTTTATTTTTATTATTCGCTGAATAATATAATTTTTTAAATACAATGTTTTTTTATATATATGATTAAAAAGAAAGATAGAAGAAAAAGTATTGTGCTTATAATAAGCGTTTCTGCTCTTTTAATAGTTATTTTATCTATAATTTTATTGTATTTTAATGGTAAAAATGAGTATAGTGCTGGATATCAAAAAAATAGTCGATGAATTTGTAAATAGCTCTTATCCTGAGCTTTCTAATAGAAAAATAATTGTTATAGAATGGAACTTGTTTAATGGAGGTAGTGCTTTTGTCCCCCCAATTCCCTTTTTTAGCATTATTGGTGTCTCAACAAAAGTTAGAAATTATAGTGAAGAATCTGTACGGGGCTTGTTTGCCCACGAACTTGCACATTTAGATAACAATAGAGATAAAAATATTTTTTATTTTATCAGCTGGGTTTTTAATAAGAAAGTAAAAGCAGATTATGAAAGGCAGGCAGATGAGCATGCCATAGAAGTTGGCCTTGGAGAATTTCTTTTAGCTTCAGCAGAAACAGATGCAGAACTTTATACACCTGAAGAGTTAGTAAAAAGATATACTATTGATGGTTATATGTCTCCAGAAGAGATAAGGGAAAGATTAACTAATTAATTTTATATACTTCTTCTTTCTTTTTTTTTAATGACAATCATTCTTGGAATTGAATCAACAGCACACACATTTGGAATAGGGATTGTAAAGGATGAAAAAATCCTCGCAAATGTTCGTGATATGTATACTACAGAAAAGGGAGGGATAATCCCTATTGAATCTGCAAAGCATCACTTTAAAGTTTGTCATGAGCTCTATGAAAAAGCATTAGAAATTTCGGGGATTAAAGAAGAGGAAATAGATTGTATTGCATTTTCACAAGGCCCGGGTTTAAGTCCGTGCCTTCTTGAAGGAATGAAGTTTGCAAAAGAAATTTCATTAAAATTAAAAAAACCATTAGTTGGAGTGAATCATTGTGTTGCACATCTTGAAGTTGGAAAAATAACAGGTGCAAAAGATCCTGTTATGTTATATACTTCTGGAGCAAATACACAAGTCATAGCTTATGCTTCAGGAAAATATAGAGTGTTTGGAGAGACACTCGATATAGGTGTTGGAAATTTCATAGATAATTTTGCAAGATATGCTGGAATAGGTTTTCCCGGTGGACCATTTATAGAAAAATTATCCAAACAAGGAAAGAACTTTATTGAACTTCCTTACAAAGTCAAAGGAATGGATATAACTCTTTCAGGGATTCTTACAAATTTAAAACAAAAGATTGAATCAAAAAAATATCCTATTGAAGATTTAGCTTATTCTCTTCAGGAAACTGTTTTTGCAATGTTAGTTGAAACAGCTGAAAGGGCTTTAGCACATACTGGAAAAGATGAACTTTTGCTTGGAGGAGGTGTTGCTTGTAATTCTCGCCTTCAGGAAATGTGCAAAATAATGTGTGAGAAAAGAGGAGCAAAGTTTTTCTGTCCAGAGAAAGGTTTGCTTGTCGATAACGGAGCAATGATTGCATTTTTAGGAGAAATAATGTTCAAAGCAAAATCAAATATTTTTTTACCAAAGCAAATAGATAAAATAGATATTATTCCCACAGAACGAACTGATGATGTTGATGTTGATTGGAAAAACTAATTTTAAAAACTTCATTTCTCTATTTATCTAATGAATAAAAGAGGTAAAAACAAATATTTTTCCCACTACGATTTTTTTCCAAAAAATCGGAGGGGTTCGCATGTTGAAGTTATAGTTTCTTTCATAATATTCGTAACATTCGTACTTTTCATTTTCTCTGTTATTGAACCTTCAATAAGTACACAAAAAGATAAAAAAAACATGTTTGATAGCATTGAATTGAAGATAATAGAAGAAATTTCTTCAAATATGACAACAATAACTGTAAATTTTGGAAGCGGAGGAAGTGGTTGTATTGATTTAGAAGACTTGAATATAGGAAAGAGGATTGTTGTTAAAGACGACTTGGGCAGAGGAGTAAGTTCAAGTGCTGATGATAATTCCCTTCAAATAAATGGAGAGTCAGCAGAGACATTTTTTAAAATTTATTATTCAGAAGAGTTTGATGAACTGGCTGGCTCAGGATGTTCTCCAACAAGCTATGATTTGGGACTTACAAAAACAAGCAAATATATATTTCAAAAGAAAGTTATTGAATTAATAAGTAGAGATTACGAAACATTAAAAACCGAATTTAATATACCTGAAGGAGTGGAGTTTGGATATGGAATTATTCTCTCTAATGGAACTACAATTGAAACAAACCAAGAGCGATTACCCACAAATGTTTACATAAGAGAAACTCCAATTGAATATGTTGATTTAGATGGAAATATTTTAGAAGGATACCTTAAGACAAAAATATGGTAAAAATGAATCAAATAATAAAATATAACAAGAAAGGATGGATAAGGCTCGTAGAAGTCTTTATAGCAATAATGCTTCTTACAGGAGTGTTATTGATAGTTGTCACCAGAAATTCTCCAAACAATAATAACTTTCAAGAAGAAATGTCAAAAAAAGAGCTTGCAATCCTTAGAGATATTGAATTGAACAATTCTTTGAGAACAGAAATACTTGCTATTGATTCAGAAAATCTTCCAGTTGAATGGGAAAATTTTGGTTCTGGTCTTCAGAATGTAAGAGATAAGATAACATATCTAACACCAAAAAATCTTGAATGTAAAGCAAAAATTTGTCTAATGAATGAAAGTTGTATTATGGAAGAATCTTCAGGAGAAGACTTATATGCAGAATCAGTTATAATCTCTGCAGATGTTGATACTTATTCTCCAAGGCAACTAAAATTATTCTGCATAAGCAAGTGAAATTTAAAAAATTTTCTTAATAACTAATTATTGTAAATAGTTTGTCAATTATGTTCTTTAAAGTTTCTTTGTTTATCTTACCAATCTTTTTTATAATTAGCTCCTTATCTAATTTTAATAAATTTTCTGTTTTTATAGAACAGTTTACCAAGAGTTTTCCTTCATTCAAATTATTATTTGTTAAACCAATTGTATATTTATCCTTTAAAATATTTGAAGTAACCCCTATTACAAGGATATCATCAGAATATCTATTGAATTCATTATTGCTAATTACAATAACTGGTCTTACTTTTCTGCCTGATTGATCTGAAAATGGAAAAGGAACTAGCAATAAATCTTTTTGTTCAATCATAAATATTTACTCCAGACTTCATCATCTTTTTTATTATCCCAGATTTTACTCATTGATTTTTCAGCTAAAATCATCCACCCAATTTTTTCTTTTTTGTTTCTTTCTAATTTTTCCATAATTAAATGTCTAATAAATTCAGATTTAGAGGGATAATTTCTATTCTTGACAAATTCTTCTAATTCATAAGCTTCCTCTTCCGGTAATTTTATAGTGATTGTTTTCATAGTAATCCCTGGGGATTACTTATTTATATATTTTTCTAATTAAAGTAAGTTGTAAATTTCTTCTAAGGATAAATGCCCCCACGATACGTATCACACTTTTTATGATAAAATGTGTTATAAATTGTGTTACAATTTCTGATACAAGAAATGTAACAAATTATGTTGCTGGTTCAACGCCCCAACAAATGTAAATTTCAAAATTTATTCTTTTCTTTTTATTATCAACAATTCAGGAGTCGCGGCATAAAAAGCCAATAAAAAAGTATCAAAATCCCAAAGGTGCTCTTTTGCATCTGAGGGATTAAGAATTTTAAATCCTTTCTTAGTATAACCTACAATAATGACCTTATGATTCATATTTATTGAGCCATTTTTATTAATAAAGGCGGGTTTAATTTCAACTAAAGCAAATTTATTTTCATCAATTATCTTCTTAATTTTTTCTATATTCAATTTGTCGATTTTTAATTTTCCTTTTAATTCTAAGAATTTTAGAGCCTCATCAACATAAAACTTCCCGTAATCAAAATAGGTTTTTGATTTTTCTTGAAGGGATTTTTTTAAATCATCTGAAGGATTATTATTTGTAATAATGGGGTTATATCCAATGTAAGTCACATCAAAACCAAATTTAAGAGCAGTTACTCCTAAATTTAAAATAGGATTTCTAATTCCTTCACTCTTAGTTTGAAATGGATTATGTTTATCCCAAATATCTTTTTCGGAGAAATTATTTCCATAATGATTTAGGATACTTCTAAGACAGGCTACTCCGCATGATTTGTCTGTTTCTTGTTTGAAAATTTTCATATAAACCTTAATTGATTGATGTTTATAAAATTAGAGTTTAACGCTCCTTCGCTAAGTTAAACTATTTGGTCATACGCTGTTAAGGGGCATTGAACTAAAATAGTTCATAGTTATTCGGTTTATGTAGCTAACTTAATCCTAAGGATTAATGCCCCCACGAGATGTGTAATACTCTTTATTACACGATTTATTGCACTTTTTATATCAAAAAGTATGACCGGTTTTATTACACCATCTTTTCGGGAGCACTTAATTGCTTATTCTATACTCGATGAAACGAAAGGTTTATATACATATTACATTTCACCTATTTAGGTGAATTGAGTTATGAATAAAATAGATACTATCTTAAGAGAAGCAAATGGTAAAATCCTAACAAGAAAAGATTTTGATAGATTGGCGACTAAGTATAAATTCGATAAAGATACATTAAGAAGAGTTATGCTAAACAAAGACTATCTTATTACAATCTTCAGAGGCGTTTATTATTTAAAGAGCTATGAAGAGAAAAAATTAAATTCTTTAAAATATTCTCCTTATGAACTCTTAGCTCTTGGTTTAGAGAAAAAAGGGATTAAATGGTATTTCGGTTTGAACACCGCTTTAAAGTTTTTGGGTCTAACTCATGAAGTTTTTCCTGTGAATATTATAATTAATAATAAATTTAATAGAACTAAACCTATGAAAATAGCAGGTTCAAGTTTCTTTTTTATAAAATTAAAGCCTGATTTGTTTTTCGAGATAAAAGAAACAAAAACAAAGAATAATATCTGTCTTTATTATAGCAGATTAGAGAAAACTCTTCTCGATATGATTTACTTAAAGAAGAATATAAATTTAAGCGAATATAAATTTAATAAGTTTCTCTTTCTCAAGGAATCAACTAAATATAATCGAATAGTTAAAAAGAAAATAAATGAGATATTATAATGGAAATAGATAAAGACAAATTCAAGAACTTTCTGAATTCAATAAAGGATAAAACAAATATAACTGCTTTAGAACTAATTGAAAAGGATTTTTACCTTGATATTCTACTTTCAAAAATAAATTTTAAGGAATATGTATTCAAGGGAGGAACTTGTTTATCTAAAGCATATCTTGATTATTTTAGATTTTCAGAAGACCTTGATTTTACTTTTATTGATCAGAAACTTTGGGAAGGAAAATCAACCAAAAGCATAAAGAAAATCTGTAAAGAGAAGATTGATGCTTTTGGTGAGCAACTTGAAAAAATAGGATTGAGATTTAAGTTTGATAAAGCAGATAGAAATTTTGTTGAGATTGGCAATAACAATAAACTTGTAACTTTCAAAGTTTATTATAATTCTGTTTTAACAGGAAAATCTTCTTTTATTAAAATTCAAATTAACTTCCTAGAGAAAATTATGTTTGCCCCTCCAACAAAAGAACTAAATCCTTTAATTAAACCAGGTCAATTCACAAAAGAAGATCAAATTTACTTTAAGGAATTTCTTGACTTCTATAAAATAATAAAGATGAAGGTTTATGACATTAAAGAAATTGTAACTGAAAAATTTCGTTCAATATTAACAAGAAAAGCCATTAAATCAAGAGATGCTATTGATCTTCTTTTTATTTATCAAAAGTTTAAGATAAGACCTCAAGACCTTTTGAAAGAAACAAAAGAAAAATTATTATATTCAATAAACAGCTATGAAAAATACAAAGATAATCTTATTTTAGCAAGAGATAAGCTTCAGACATTAGAGTTCCAATATGGTGAAGTTCGCCCCCTTGTAATAAAACCCTTCAATAAAGAGGATTTTGATAATTATGTTAAGGAACTTAAGCCTTTACTGATTGAGATGGCAGAAGAGATTAATTAAAGTTTTAAAAGTAAATATTTCCAGGAAGCATCTAACCACCAATTTAATGACTTCTATTTAGGAAAATGCGGGGAGCATTTAATCAATAAATTCTAAGAAAAATTGCTATAATTGTGATAAAAAACACGAAATGAATCTCCGTCGATAAAACTAAAAAGTGGCATGAGATTATTAACCTAAGGTTAGAGGCCCCCACGAGAAGTTGAATCTTGATACAATTAACCTTTCCAATTAATTATTGGTAAGATGTGCTTTATTATCCTAACACTTTTTTCCTGAGCTTTCATTATTTTGTCTATATCCTTGTAAGCCATTGGTGCTTCATCCAATGTCTTCATTGAAATTGTTCCTTTAATTCCTTCCATGCTTTTTTCAAAGCTTTCCATTGATATTTTTTCTTTTGCCTGTCTCCTGCTCAAGGCTCTTCCTGCCCCATGAGTAGAAGAATTTAAGAATTTTGAATTTCCCAAGCCAATAACTAAAAAAGAACCATCCCTCATGTTCCCTGGAATTATTCCTCTCTCTCCTTTTTTTGCAGGAGTTGCACCTTTTCTATGAATGTAATATCCTCTTTCATAAATAGCATGATTATGATTTTTATTTACCCATAATTCTGTTTTTAATTTCTCTTTTAAGACTTCCTCAAGAACTTCTATAACTTTGTAACTCATTTCTAATCTATTTAGTAAAGCATAATCTAAACCAAATTCTAAAATATTTAGATATTCTTTTCCTAGTTGAGAATTAACATCTAATGGAAAAGTCTTTTCATAATCTGTTTTGCTATTTGAGGCACTTATCATGTATCTCTTTGCAACTTTATATCCTATGCCTCTGCTTCCTGAATGAATAATTAACCAGATTTCTTTCTTGTAATATCCAATTTCTATAAAATGATTTCCTCCTCCGAGAGTCCCTAAATGTTTTAGAGAGGTGCTTTTTAAAAGATTAAGAATATTTTTATCATGAGGCCCTTGTTCAAATTTTTTCAACAATTTCTTGAATTCTTCCCGGGTCTTTTCTGTCACGTTTTTTTCTTTTTGATATTCTCCAACACCCATTGGAACTTTGCTAGAGACTTTGTTGTAAATTTCCTCTCTGTTATCTTGAATTTTCTTAAAAATATCTTTGCCTTTGATTCTTATAGCAATCATCCCACACCCAATATCAAAACCAACCCAAGCAGGAACAATATATCCTTTTGTTAAAAGAACCGCTCCTATAGGAGCAGCATATCCTTTATGGGCATCTGGCATGAGGGCAGCAGAAGTTACAAATTCCTGAGAATAACATTCCTTGAATTGTTGCAGGGTTTCACTGTCTGCATCAATAGAATAATCAAATATTTTCTTGTTATTATTTTTCTCATTTGTCATGAGTTATTATTAATTGCAAAACTTATAAAATGTTTGGTTATAAATGAAGAAAAAAAGGAGAAATCCGAAAAGTTTAAATAAGTGAGCTCACTTAATTTTTCATGACAAATATAACCCTCTCTATAGACGAGAATGTATATAATGGAATGAAAAAGTTTTCTGAAATTAGATGGAGCGAATTTGTCAGAAAGATTATAAAAAAAAGAGTAGAAGAATTAGAAGAATTAGAAAAAAAGCCATATAGTGAAAGTTTCTTGACAATGTTAGCGTCTGAAAATTCTCTTAAAAAAGATTGGGATAATAAATCTGATGAGAGGTGGAATAATGTATAAACAGAAAGACATTGTTTTAATTCCTTTCCCATATTCTGATTTGACTGGATTTCAGCAAAGGCCTGCTTTGATTATATCTAATGAAAAGATTAATAGAACTGAAGATAGAATTTGCTGTTTGATTACTACTAATTCTCATAAAGAAGATTTAGAAGTAAAGAAGGATTGTTTCGAAGAAGGAAAATTGCCTTTCAAAAGCTTTGTAAAACCCCATAGAATATTCTGTATTAGTGAAAAGATAATAAAAAGGAAAATTTGTTCTATAAATAACAAATTTCATAGGGATATTATAAAGAAAATCAATGAATATATAGAATAATTCATAATTTATATATTCTGCTAATTTAACATTAAAAATAGACTAAAATCCTCAATTTTCAGTGGCAATAATAATCTTTAAATAATCCTTTACATCGATATAAAACATGGGAAAAATAGGAAAAACACTGAAGAATCTTTTATATGCTGGTACATTCGCAGCTGCGAGTTTTCTGCCGAGCTGCGAGAAAGATGAACCTCCTATAGAACCTCCAAAAGAGGCTATAGAACAATCAGCTATGTTAAACAATGATATTGAAATAAAATATTCTGCCAGCCTTTCAAATGTAGACAAGGCAGAACTGAAAGTCAATAGAGATGGGGTTTTAATTTCAACAAAAGAAATTAATGATGTTAACCAATCAGGAGCAGATTATCAAAATA
>CAYNWY010000029.1:0-9260 GCA_964401065.1 Candidatus Woesearchaeota archaeon | reverse complement strand
AAAAATATAAATCTCTTCATATTTAACAAAAGAAAGCACAATTTAAAAAAGTATCGAAAAATATATGAATAATGACCAAACTCCCTTATTTAGAAAATATTTATAGATTAAACAAAAAGTTTAAAAATCAATTTTAATTAATTATTAATTCCCAAAATGGAAGCCAATTATATACAACAAAGAATGGCAGAAATGCAAAAAAGTGAAGAACTTTCAATGGCAATGGGAAAACTTCTTTCAGGAAAACCCGGATACAAGGCAGTCATAGAAAAAAAAGTTATTCAAGTAAAATGTGCTGGTTGTGGAATGATTTTTGAAAGTCCTGTAAAATTCTGCTCTGAATGTGGGACAAAAATTGAATGGCCAAAGAAGGAATAATTCTTGAATAAAAGAAACACTTAAATAATAGTATATCTTATATAAAACATCTAACCTCGGTTAGATCAGTTTAGCTTCGGTTGAACTGTTGGAGGTGCTGAACTTCGGTTCGTCACCTCCTCTTTTTTTAAAATTATTATTCAAGAATTTTGTCTAACAATCCTTTTCTTTCTTTAACAAATTTTTCTGCAATTTTACTATTGTACAATTTAGCAGATTTATTATAAGATTCAGTTAAATTAACTATAATCTTTGTAAATTCTTTAACTTCTTCCTGTGACAAAGAACTCATTTCTTTCTTATCTTTATCAAACCTATCCTGACTATGAATATAATTTATTTTAAAAGTTGCACTCTTCTCTCTCCAGTGCTTAGACCATAAATTTTCATCAATTTTATTTATAAAATTAGGACTGACATTTGAAATACCTGTAATCCTTATAACTTCTACTGGGGTATAATCTGTTTTATGAATAACAATCTCTCCAAAGGGATGCTCATACGAACTCATATAAAAACTCTAATCTCAATCTTTAAAAACAAATCTGTACTCAAAAATATATGAAAGAAACAAAAGTTTCAAATCTTCAATCAAAAGGCATGAAGATTAAAGAAACTAAAACTAAAATACGGCAGCCAATCGTGACTGTGTGCGGGCATGTAGATCACGGAAAGACATCTATCCTTGATTGTCTTAGAGGCACCTGCGTCCAGGAAGGAGAAAAAGGAGGGATAACCCAAAAGATTTCATTCACTCTTTATCCAATGAATCAATTAAAAACAGCTTGCCCACTAATTGACAAGTCAGGAATAAAGCTGAACATACCTGGATTCTTGCTTATAGATACTCCAGGACACGCAGCTTTTACAAATCTCAGGAAGAGAGGAGGTTCTCTTGCAGATTTAGCTATTCTTGTTATTGATATAAACGAAGGAATAAAACCACAGACAGCAGAAGTAATTCAAATATTAAGATTGAATAAAACCCCTTTTATAATAGCACTCAACAAAATTGATAATATTTCTGGATGGAGAGCTAATCTGGAAATACCATTGAAAGAAAGCATAGAAAGTCAGGCAATTAATGTAAAACAAACCTTTGATGAAAGGTACATGACTTTAATAGGCTCTCTAAACAATCATGGATTTGATGCAGATTTATATTATAATATTTCAGACTTCACAAAAAAGATTGCATTGGTTCCATGTTCTGCGCGGACCAAAGAAGGAATACCAGAATTAGTCATGATGCTTTGCGGATTAAGCCAAAAATACCTCTCTGATAAATTAAAAATAGGAAAAGATGCAAAAGGAGTTATGTTAGAGATAAAAAAAGAAAAATCAACAAATTATATTGAAGCAATTTTGTACGATGGAGAATTAAAAAAATCTGACGAGATAGCAATTGCAAATTTCAATACAGATAAAGAACCAATACTGACAAAAATAAGAATTCTTGAGGAAATAGAGCCTCTCTGTGCAAAATTCAAGCCAAAAGATTCTGTCCATGCTTCAACAGGGATAAGGATGCAATTGATTGAAAAAGAAGAAGTGCTCCCTGGAATGCCATTTGAGATTTACAAGAATAATCTAAGCGAATTGAAAGAGAAATTTAAAAAAGAAATATCTGAAAAGATAAGAACAAAACCAAATGGGATAATTGCAAAGGCTGATTCTCTAGGAAGTCTTGAAGCTTTGCTTTTCCTTCTGGAAAATCAAAAAATACCTGTAGTAAAAGTTGGAATAGGAAACATAAACAAAGCAGATGTAATCTCTGCAAAAGCAAATTTAGAAATAAATGAGCTAGATGCAATAATCATTGGTTTCAATGTTTCAATAGAGGAAGATGCAAATGAATTAATAAAAGACCAGGGAAAAAAGATAAAAGTAATAACAGAGGAAGTTGTTTACAAATTAATTGAAGATTTAATTGACTGGAGATTGGAAAAGCAGAAGGCAATTGAGAAAAAAAGATTAATGGAACTTGCAACAATCTGCAAATTAAAAGTTATTCATCAATATGTTTTTAGAAATACAAGCCCTGCAATATTTGGGGTGAAAGTTGAAGCTGGAAAACTCAAACATCAAGTCCATCTTATAGATGAGAATGGAGAAAAAGTTGGAAAAATAAAAAACATAGAATCTGAAAGAAAATCTGTACAAGAAGCAACAGAGGGCATGGAAGTTGCAGTGTCAATGCCTGGTATAAATTTTGAGAGAGTGATGAAGAACAAGAATCTCTTATATTCTGATTTAGGAGAATCCCAGTTCAGGAATTTCAAGAAGAACAAGGATTTGCTATCAGGTGCCGAGATGAAAGCACTTCAGGAACTTGCTGAGATAAAAAGAAAAGAAAAAGCAGATTGGGGAATGTGAAAATAAATTATTCTTTCTTCTTATAACTAAACCTCATTCTTTTTTGATTAGGGTCTCTCTTTGGTTGTTTTACTTTCTTAGTGTAATCCTCTCTCCTGATATAATCTGGAAGTGCAAAATCAAAATTCAATTGTCCTGTTTTATCAGCCATCCATCCCTGATTCACTTTTTTTAATTCCTTGTCACAATGATGTTTTACATCACAATAATCACATTTTCTTCCTCTTTCAGGATAAACATTCCCATCTATGCATTTTTGTTTAACTCCATCAATCATTTTCAATACTTCAAGAAGATGATTATCCTCTCTTTTAGAAAAAACAATTGGACTTGGGACAGATTTTACTTTTTCAGGATCAACACCTAATGCTTCCAGCATAAAAAATCCTACCTCAATATTTGGAGAGATAAATTTCTGCCCTTCCATAAATTCTTCTACTCTACCTTCTAAATTAAATTTTCTTGCAAAGTTTACATCATCGCGCAATTTAGCACATATTCCTGCAGCATAGATAGTTAACTGAGGGTCGTGTTTTAGTTTCATCTCCCCTACCCATGGACTTCCTGATTTAGCATCTATAACAACAATCTTATCATTTTTAGGATTAATTTCATCAATTCTTCCTTTAATTCTTCTGCCACCAACAACAAAATCAAAAGGTAATTCCACAAAAAGAGGTTTATCTCGTTCTAATAAAAAACCAAATAAAGGATAACATATATTATTCATTTTACTCAAAATACTCCATTTTTCTGATTCATAAGCCCAATGTATCTTTTTACCTGATTTTTCATCCGCAACAATAATATTCCCCCATTTTCCTTTAGCATAAGTAACAAAACTCTCTGCATCAAAATATCTCTTATCCTTGAATTTTTTTGATTTGCTCATAACTTCTTCTTCTGCCCCCAATCTGTCCCAAAAATGTTCTTTTAAATTATGTAATAGAGAACCTTTAACATAAGCAGAAAGTCTAAGGGGTTCCTTATGCAATATATACCTTAAATAATACTTCATTGTGCAATAATTAGCAGCATTGATTTGTGTTGCACTGTAATAATGTTTCCACATAAATCCCAATATAGCCTACTATTTATAACAATTCTTATACTCCACAAACCATTTCAAGAACACCATTGCAAATATTTAAAAACAAAATTTTCCAAGCATTAACATGAAAAAGAACATAATTGCAAGCATTATACTATTAATAGCTGTATTTTTTACATTTGGGATTGTAGCAGCAACAACAACGTGCGATTTACAGATTTCAATAATAAATCAGGACCCTTATCCTGCAATTCCAGGAGATTATGTAAAAGTTGTCTTCCAGATAGATGGACTTGAGAATCCAAACTGTGGAACAATAGTCTTTGGTGTAAAAGAAGATTATCCTATCTCTCTTGAACCAAATGTTGTAAACCCTATAACTATAAATTCTGGAACTTATCAAAAAAATTATGGATCTTTTTATCTTGCACCTTACAAATTAAGATTAGATGAAAATGCACTTGACGGGGAAAATCCAATTGAAGTGTATTATTCAAGAGAAGGAAATTCAAATGTAATTAAAGATTTCAATATAACTGTTGAAGATACAAGAGCAGATTTCGAGATTCATGTAAAAGATTATGATTACAATACAAGAGAATTAACATTTGAAATACTTAATATAGCAAAAACAGATGTTCAAGCCCTTACAATAGAAATTCCTAAGCAAGATAATATAGAAATAAAAGGAGCAAACAGAGTTGTTGTTGGAGATTTAGATTCAAATGAATATACAACTGCTGATTTTGAAATAATTCTACCAGAAGGAGAGACCAATATAAATCTTAATGTAATATATACTAATTCAATAAATACAAGAAGAGAGCTTCAAAAGGTAGTTGACTTTGATTCATCCTATTTCATTGATAGGACAAAAGACAAGAAATCACAACCTTACTGGTTATATGGATTGATTATTTTAATTGTTGTAATTGTTGTCTGGAGAAGAATCAAGAAAAAGAAAAGAGAAGCTGAGAGAAGAAAAAAGCGCGGAATGATATAATTGAAGACTATATTTAATTATTAGAATTTTTTATCTTTTAAACAAAACTCAACAAGATTTTTTGCCCCTTTAATTAATTCTCTGCTATTAAGGTTCTTAATCAATTCATCCCTAGTCTCCTCGGATGGTTTTTTAGGATATCCTATTCTAAAATCACCCAACTCATCCCCCTTAGTTAATTTAATTACATACTCTGGATTATTTATATTAGAACAAGCAATTTTAAATAGAACATCTACAGCAAATTTCTTTAAGTTCTCGAAACCTGTTTCTGAAAGAGCAAAAGAGTTATCAATCTTAACATCTCCTGAATAAAACTCAAACTTATCTTCTTTTTTACTGTAAAAAGCTGTTAGATTAATATCTATTTTAGTCATTCTCTTCTTTAATAGTAAAGATATAAAAGTATTATTGTAAATTAAAATATACTTATTCATACCTCAAAGCACTAACAAGTTAGTGTATTACATTACTCATTTCATTCGTAACGTAAAGCATCAACAGGATTTGTCTTTGATGCTTTTATTGCAGGAATAACTCCTGAAACCGCCCCTGTTAAAGTTGCAAAGGATATACATGCAATAAACAACCAGATAGGAAAGTACGGCTGTAAAAATCCATAACCTAAACTTGCAATTATCTTTCCCCCTAAGAAACTAGCAGCCCATCCCAAAATAACTCCTAAAACCCCTGCAACAAATCCTAAAAATGAACTCTCAAATAAAAATATAGCAAATATTTCTGAATTCTGAGCTCCAATTGATTTCATAACACCGATTTCCTTGACTCTCTCCAATACAGAAGTAATCATTGTATTTGCAGTATTCACAGCAGAAACAAAAACAGAGATAAGCGCTATTAATATAATAAATCCAATTACAATGTCAAGTGCAGATGAGTAAGATTCAATCATATCATCAAAAGACTGAACATAAAAATCTTCCTTCCCTTCTTCCAACCCTCTCTCTTTCCTTAAATTTCTTTCAATGTCTTTAGTAACTCTTTCTATATTAGAAACATCAACCTTAGCAACAATCCAATTATAAGGAAGTGTTTCATTTGGATACAATTCTTGGATAAAATCATTAGTAATGTAAATCTGTGAATCATCAGAAGGATTTCCAACAGCTTCATAAAACCCAACTATCTTTACCTTTTTACCATTGATTATAATATTATCATTCAATTCATAAGGCTTAGAGAATATTTTATCAGGCAAAAGATAATTATAACCAAGAACTGCTCCTCTGTCTCCAGGCTGCAATTCTCTACCCGTATAAATATCTATATTAAATACGCTCATTATCAATGGCTTTTTTGGGTCATATGCAATAACATAAGTATATTTCTTTACCTCGCTCTTTTCAACCTCGGCACTTTTAAAATAAACTCCAGTAGCTTCATACACTCCAGAAGTTTGCTCAACAACTCTTAGTTCCCCTTCTGAAAAAGAAAATGTAGGGTCCATTCCTCCAAAACCTTTTGGCTGAATTAATACTTTATCTGCAGAAGATGCACTTGACATCTCTCCAATGTACTCATATAATCCCAAACCAAAGCTCACAAAAATAAATATTGTTGCAATACCTGCAAGTATTGAAATTATTGTAAATGCACTTCTGGTTTTTCTCTGATTTAAATTCCTGAGAGAATATTTTATAGACTCTTTGGATATCATTTCAGTTTCATCCTCATTAAGTTTCTAATTTTCTTAATCTCTGGTTTATATCCTAAAACTTTTTTGAAATAAATAGTTTTTTTGAAACATTCTATATTAAAAGAGTATTTTTCTTTTTTCAAAGGTTTATCTAAACAAGATAAAAGATTATCTAAATAAGCTTCAAAATAAGTAATTAAACCCTCATTATATCTCCAATCTTTAAATCTAATTCTGTTTTCTTCTAATAAAACATGAATCCATTCATGTCTTAAAATCTTATAACACAAAATATCAAGCTCCTTTTCTTTTTTTGTTTCAGTTAATAAAGCGATTTTATCAAATCCGAATTTATTCGCTTTTTTTATTCTAAACAATAAATCATTTAAGATATCTAAAATCTGTTCATTCTTTATTATGTTACTTATTAAAAATCTTAAACCAGGAATACTTTTCTTGTTAAATACCTGCCCTCCATATCTCTTAATACAATTTTTATAATCTTTGGAATTATAGAATTTTTCTAAGTTTTGTAATCTTTGATTAATATTTATACCATATTTCTGATATATTCCATCTTTGCAATCACTCAAATATTCAGTTAATATCTCCTGCTCTTTTGTAATCCATACTAGCTTAAACCAATTTGAATTAAACTTTAATCCTAATTTTTTAGATAATGCTAATAATTCTTTTTTAATTAAAAGTTCTTTAGTTTTCATCTCATCCTCTCAGCGCCTCCACTGGATTTTGTCTAGCTGCTTTCATTGCAGGAAGAATTCCTGCAGCTGCTCCAATCATGAAGCTTCCTAACAATGCAAAAAATATGAGGAAAAAACTAATCTTAGGCTGCATATCAGAACCTATAAAATTATTTATCCCAATAATACCAAAATAACCAAGTATAACTCCCAATAGAACTCCTATTCCTCCTCCTATCAATCCCAAAAATCCAGATTCAACAAAGAACTGCATGAATATTTGATGATTGGTTGCTCCAATAGCCTTCATTATCCCTATTTCTTTTTTCCTTTCAAGAACAGATGTGCTCATTGTGTTTATTATTCCTATAGCACCGATAAATATGGAAATTGAAGCTATTATAATAACAAAAATCTGGATTGCATTCAATATACTATTTACCTGCTTCAAAGAAGCTTCTGGTGTTGATACAGTAAAATCCTCAGAATCAACATCAACATCTCTAAGCCTCCTTAATAATTTTTCAATGTCTTCTTTTGTTTTTTCAAGATTCTCTTTGTCTGTAGGTAGGACCGCTATTATATTCAATTCCTCTCCATAACCAAATAAATCCTGCAAATCATTCTCATTCATATAAACTAAATTATCAAAGATAAAGCTTCCTTTTTTCTCAAGGATTCCAACAACCTCAAAATTTCTTCCCTGTATTTTTACAGTATTCCCTGGAAGAATAGGTTTTCCGAGTCCAACTTTATCTGCATAAAAATTATACCCCAAAAAGACTTTCCCAGATTCTCCTTCTTTCAACAATCTTCCTACGACAGCCTTAGCCTCGAGTTGATTATAAAGAATCTTTCTATCATCTCCCCCTGGAATATTCGTAGCATATCCAAATACCACTTTATCATTGAACTCCAAACTTCCTGTAACCATCACTCTTCCAACTGCTGCTTTCACACTACTTAATTTTTCTATCTCCTTTAAATCATTAGTAGTTATGGGATTTATTGTATCTGTCCCAGGAGGACCATAAGCCCCCCCACTTGCTTGTACACTTATCAACTCTGTTGCTGAAACTCCAAACTGTGAACTAACAGCCATCTTCAAACCATTTCCAAGAGTAATAAGAGAGACAACTGCAAGAATTCCTATACATATTCCCAAGAGTGTCAAATAACTTCTAATTCCCTTTTTCTTCAAGTTTCTATATGCAAGAATGAAATAGTTCATTTTAGTCCCCTTTCCACTTTCCAACTTTTTCAAAAGCTTTCTTCCTTTCCTTAGTTATCCTCTCAATCTTCCCATCCTTAAGCCAGTAGACAGTATGTGCATACTTCTTGGCTAATTCTGAGGAGTGAGTCACAACAACAACTGTTCTTCCTTCTTTATTCAGTTCTGTCAAGAAATCCATAACTTTCAATCCTGTTTTTGTATCTAAATTACCTGTTGGCTCATCTGCAAGTATAACTTCAGGATCATTTGCTAAAGCTCTTGCAATAGCTACTCTCTGCTGTTGTCCTCCGGAAATCTGATTTGGATAATGATCTTTTCTATCATACAAATCAAGTCTATGAAGAATTTTGTCTGCTTTTTCATCTCTTTCATATTCAGATAATCCCTGGAGGGTCATAGGCAAGATAACATTTTCTTTAACAGTTAAGGTTGGAATTAAATTAAATTGCTGAAAGATAAACCCAATATTCTTCCCTCTAACCTGTGCAAGCTCTGATTCATCCAAGGAAGAAATATCTTCTCCATCAAGGAATATGTGCCCCCTTATCGGCATGTCCAAACTCCCAATTAAATTCATTGCAGTTGACTTCCCAGAACCCGAAGGACCCATGACTGCAACAAAATCCCCTCTTTTAATATTAATGCTTATATCATCAACTGCCTTAACAACATTATCTCCCATATAGTAATGCTTAGCCACATCATGCAAATGAATAATTACTTTCTCGGAATCTATCGTCTTCTTCATTAAATAAAAAAAGAAAATCAATTAATAAAGCTTATTATAAAGTTAAGAGATGTAAAGCTGTTAAGTAAACCTTAATTCTTAACATAAAGATTTGTTGGAAAATCTTTAATTC
>CAYNWY010000028.1:2133-9329 GCA_964401065.1 Candidatus Woesearchaeota archaeon | reverse complement strand
TTTTTTTCTTTCATAATTTTAGGATGTTTTTGAGCATATATAAATTTTTCTTATGCAAATTAATTATTTCTTATTTTTTATCCAAGCCCATATTGGTGGAATCCAAGAAAGAATTACAATTGCTATAATTATTATTGAGAGATTATTTTTGACAAAAGGAATTGCACCGAAATAATATCCCAAGGTCAACATTGAGATTGTCCATAATATCGCACCAGTTATATTAAATGCTAAAAATCTTGTATAGTTCATTCTTCCAATTCCGGCTACGAATGGCGCAAAGGATCTTATGATTGGAATAAATCTTGCGATAATTATTGTTTTTCCTCCGTGTTTTTCAAAAAAAGCTTTTGTTTTATCAATATTCTCTTCTTTAACCCAATGTCTTTTCAAGAAAACCTCTTTCCCAAAATACTTTCCAATTGAATAATTTACACTATCTCCTAATATAGCTGCCAAAGATAAAATTATGAATAACCAAAAAATATTGATAACTCCTGTTGAAGCAAATGTTCCGGCTACAAAAAGAAGAGTATCTCCTGGAAAGAAAGTAAAGAATACCAATCCTGTCTCAGCAAATATAATAAAAAATAAAATAAGATAGGTTGCGACCCCATAAGTTTGGATTATTACTCCAAGATATTTATCTAAATGCAGGAACAAATCAATTAAGTTAACCATTTCTCTGAAAAATGGTACTTGAATTTAAATTTTTCTTATAGTTAGATTTTAATAGTGTTTTTTGTTGGATTTTTAGTGAAAAAGCCCCGTAGTACAGCCGGTCAAGTATACAAGCCTCTGGAGTTTGTGACCCAGGTTCGAATCCTGGCGGGGCTATTTTTTATTTCAACATAAATTCTAAAAATACGAAATATTTTTATAGTAATCCAACTTACCCCTTTCATGGTGAGCGCAGTTCTTATATTAGTATTGGTATTAGTTGTTGCAATATGGTTAATAATAGAATTCAAGAGATTTAGGCACAAAATTCTTGCTGTTTTTTTAATATTTCTTATACTATTCACCTATTTTAGTTTTGCAGGTGTTGTAAAAGACAAAAATTTGGATTTGAAGACTTTTGATGGAATGAAAGAGGCAGGAAAACTATATTTCCTTTGGATTGGAAATGCTTTCAAGAATGTCAAAGTCGTTACATCTAATGTTATAGATATGAATTGGAGAATGAATGAAACCGTCGAACAAAACAAAACAATAGAATCTAGTGATGTTGTTCAATAAATATAATTTGTTCTTATTTTGACTCCCAGAGTAATATTTATAAACATATATTTCTTATCTTTAATATGGCTAAAAAGAGGAAGGTGACTAGAAAGAAGTCTGTTACTAAGAATAAACCTTCTGCAGAGTCTCAAGGAAAGATATTCTCAAAATTTAAACTTGGAGTTGTATTTAGGAATCTTGTCCTTTTTGTGTTGCTTTTCCTTATATCTTGGATATTATCTGTAGTATCTGAAGGAAATGTTTTCCCAGACTTATTTTATCTTCTTTGGATTATTTTTGCTTTTATAGCTGTTGCTTTCTTCCTAGCTTTGCTTGTTTTGTTATTTTTGAAGTGGATAAGAAGATAATTTAATTCCTTATAACTTTACAATTTTTATTAATTAGATTTATATTCATAAAATACAAGAGCCACAGCCGAGAATTGAACTCGGGACCTTTAAAGAGTAGAAAGCCTCGGGTGAGGTTTGAACTCACTGTCTCAAGCTTACCGTGCTTGTGCTTTGCCCATTAAGCTACCGAGGCAATTTTATCGAGATGCCTTTTATTAGAGAACCCAATTAGTGACATCCATTTTTTAATGTTTTGATATCCGTATAATTCAATTAAATAAATTTTTCTCTTTGGATTATACTTATGATAGATTTTAAATTTTCTTGATAGGATTAATACAAGTTGAGAATATAAGTTTTTACTTGCTGTTTGGAAGATTATTCTTGGATAGGATTTTTTGTAACCTTTTCTTTTATCTAAGTAGACCCCTCCGTCTGTGTCGAATATCCCTCTTATTGTGGAATAAATAAATGATTTCTCTTTTAATATTATCTCAGGAATTGATATAGTGTATACCTTTTTTCCTGGAATAAATCCAATTACATCTTTAAGGTAATAAAATAATTCTTTTGAATAAAAATTAATGTTCATACCGTTTTTATTCTTAATCTTGTATATATGGGGATTTAGATATGGGAAATGCTTTTTTATATTTGGAATTATACATTCAGTATAATATTCTAAATCAAATCGACTATCTCCTGAAAATCCGATTTGATATAATTTATTATTATAGCAATTAAAAAATCCATCTCCTATAAACGCCCCTATAAATTCACAAATCTCTTTAGATAATTCTATATTAAATATTGATTCTCTAATCTTTTTGTCTCTTTCTTCTTTATTTTTATTAATTGAAATTAAGCCTTTTTTCCTGCCCTCTTCAAAATTTCTAAGATTAATCTTGTAGGCTTTTTTCCCTCCTTCTATTTGACCAAAGTTATCTTGTAATTTTGTTATGTTTTTAAGAAAATCTCTCTTTTCTTCTTCATTTAGCAAGGATATAATTTTTAAGAATAATTCTTCCGGTATAAGAATTTTTCCCTCTTTATATCTGTCTAAAGAATATTTTGGAATATTTAACTCAATATACAGTTCCTTCCAAGTTCTTTTATACTTCTTCTTTATTGATTCAAAAAAATGTTTTCTTATTTGAGAATTATTAAATTTTACTTTCATTAATAGATAGAGTTTTCTTTATTTATATATTTTGTGTTGTCTGTACTGATGCTATTATTTATTCTTCTTTTTATTCAATCCCCAACAGATTTATAAAACCTTTTTATTAATAAGGTTCATGGCAGAAAAGGAATCGGATCTTAAAAAGTTAAAGGAAAATTATAAAAAAATACAAGATGCTCACCATCTCCCAAATTTTGACAAGCTTAATGCTGATTTTGCGATAGAGAAAGCCGCTGAGATTGAAACTGATTTTTTGATAAGGGAAATTGCCAGGATTATGGCTGAAAAATTTTCTAACTATCTAAGGCTTGTAGAACTTATACTTAATCCTGCTAATTCTCAAATGTTCATATTTTCTCTTATAAAAACAATGGGAGAAGAAGAGAAGAAGAAACTCTCTGAAATTTACAAAGAACTTGCAAAAATAGAATTAAATTTAATAGAACTTGATGTTGATTTTTCTGAAAAAAAAGAAGCAGAGTTCATAAATAATTCTTATAAAACCTGGATGAATATGAAAAAGGATTTTCTTGGTGTTATTGAAAAGATAAAATCCAACTGGGATAACAAACACGAGAATAACAACAAGGGTTACTTTGGATGAATAGTTATCTGTAACAGTGGAGTTATATTAATATATTAAATTGATTGATATTATAATAAAAGATATTATTTTACCAGATAATTATATTAATTTCTTGAATATTTCCTTTAAATCTATTTCAAACAATGCCACAGGCATCTTTATTTTCCAATTTTTCAGTATTTTAGGATGAACTTCTCCCATAGTCCCTATTTCTTTATCTTCAAAGATTATACTGGCTGTTCTTCCTTCTATAAAATGCTGAGGAAATTTATCTGTTTCTTTTAGTTCTAATTTAATTCCTAAAGATTTAAACAGATACATTAAAACCTGTTTTATATCTGTAAAATTTCCAGGGGTTATTGCTAATGATAAATTTTCTTTTTCATTTATCTCTTTCCCTAACTCAAAAACAGTCCCTATCTCAAATATCTTTTGAGGATATTCTGAATCAACATTCTCTGAGATATTTTTGAGAAGGAAATGAGACAAATCCTTTCTTAATACATCATATTCTGTTTTTGAATTTTCTAGTTCAACAAATCCCTTCTCTTGTTTTTCTAGAATTCCCATCTTTCTAAACTGGTATTCTTTGTTCGTTAAATGATAGTTTGAGACTTCAAGAATATTTAATCCAGTGAGTATTTCAGATATTTTTCTTTTTATTACTTCTTCAGTGTTTTCTTTTCCTATTGTTGAAATGCTCGGTATTTCTGGAGTGAAATTTTCATATCCGTATGCTATTGCAATATCTTCAATTAAATCAACT
The DNA here is from genome assembly GCA_964401065.1 of Candidatus Woesearchaeota archaeon. Classification (GTDB taxonomy): domain Archaea; phylum Nanobdellota; class Nanobdellia; order Pacearchaeales; family GW2011-AR1; genus MWBV01. The sequence continues at coordinate 5,223 of CAYNWY010000028.1, read as the reverse complement.
TCATGAATTATATCTATTCTCCAAGGTCCTATCTCTACTTCATTTGTTTTTTGATTATAATTATGCCCCATATTTTCAAGAAGCTGTTTAAGTTTTTTTTCATCTATATTTAAACCAAGGAGTTTGTTTGTATTTTCCAGAGAGATTTTCATTTTTTCAGAATCAAGAGAAGGGGAAATTTTTTCAGGAGCTCCCTTGAGTTCCATTTGATATATTTTTCCGCCCATTTCTGCGAAAACAAGGACAAGTATATTCAAACATTTTTTTAATACTTTGAAATCAAAACCAGAGCATTCAATAAAAACTTCTTTTGTTTCTTCAGTTACTTTCCCTGTAAGCTGAGAATTTATTATAGGAGGCATGCTCAAAACTTTATCTTCTGCATCTACAAATACAGGGAATTTTGATTTTCCAGCTAATAGATGAGAATATTCTTTTCCTGTGGGATGTTTTTGCAAGATTTGCAATCCAGACATTTCTTTTTCATATTCTAAGGGTATAAATTTTATATAATCTGGTTCAAGTGCCTTTAAAGTGATAGGAAGTTTTATTTTCTCTAGTGGATATATTCCTATAGCAACCTTCTTTCTCTTTCTTCCCAAAGTAATATGTAATTTTTCTTGTATTTCAATAAGTTCTTTTATTTTTTCATCATCTAATTTTAATTCTTTTATAATAGCACAAGCAGTGTAAGGACGAACATCTTTAGTTGAAGAATCTATTATTACTTGATACTCTTTTTCTGGCTTGTTCATCTCATATTTTTTCATCCTAGGTTTCTTTCCAAGAAAAGATAAAAAACTTCTTTTAAATCCCTGATAAGACAGAAGGTCTGGACGGTTTGGGAATATCTCAATTTCCATTTCATTCTCATCAAATTTTTCTAAAGGAGTTCCAAACATTGATATTCTTTCCTGCATCTTTTCATCAAGTTTTCCTATTTCTTTTTCAAAGAGTTTTTTGCTGAATGTTATTAGTGCCATTTTAATTTAGGATTTTGTCTTTGATTTTATTTAATTCTTCATTTGACTTTTGCGGACCAAGCTGTGTTGAAATATATCCTTCATATTTTTCAAAGTATATCTTGTCTTTAGGTTCTATATCTTTGAATTTTTCATCTAATCCATGGAGAGGGTATAACTTAATATGAACGTGATTGACCCCCATACCTTCCATAACCATTGCTACTCTTTTCACTTTTAGTTCTTTCTCAAGAAGTTTTGCAACTTTCTTTGCTGCTATCATTAATTCTTTGTATTGTTTATCTGGCATGTCTGTTGCATCACTATCATAATGCTCTTTTGTCATGACAAGAGTCATTCCTTCTGTGTTTGGATTTATATCTAAGATTGCTAAATGCTTTTCATCTTCCCAAATCTTTACAGAAGGTATTTCTCCTTTTGCTATTTTACAAAATATGCAGTTTTCCATTTTAGTTTATTCAATATACTCCTTTAATGTGCTTTGGTCTTGTTTAGTCTCCTTTGGAATCTTGAATAATTTCTGAAACTCTTCCGAATCAAATTTCTTTGAAGATTTCTTGAAGAAATTTTCTAAATCTTGATAAAATATAAATTTCCAATCATTCTTTTTTACATTTTCGCTTAGCATAGGATCTTTCAGTTTTCTGTATAAGAATGCCTCTCTTTCTTTTGGGATAACGATTATTCTTTTTAGGTAATCATGCGGAATATTTGAACCTCTTGCTATTGCTTCGGTTATTGCAGTAGTATTTTCAACTTCAAATTCAAAAGAGACTTTTCCTTGTTCATGCCAAATAACATCAATTTGATTTATTCGATTCCAATTCATTGTTGGAATAAATCTCCAAGAAGGTTTTTTAATTGTTACCAATGTTTCTAATTTTATATTTTCATATACTTCACTTTGTTCTTTTAACCCTATCCAAACATCAAATCCTGCTTTTTCTCCCAACAATGCGAGTAAGTGTATCATTTTATTATGAGCAGATTCTGTTAAATTTGTTTTAAGTTCTGGTTTAAGTTGCCATTTCCCTTCAGACATTATAGCATATTGTTTTAAAATGTCTCTTATCTTTTCAGTTTCAGGAGTTAGTGCATTTGGATATTCTTCAAATATTGCTTGCAATATATCATCAAATGATGCTTTAACTTTGCTTTCTAAAACCCTGATTACACTATTTTCAATTCTATCGCTTAAAGTTGGTTCACTAAAATGAGAAATATCTGCTCCCTTTAACCACCATTTCTTACCAATTGTCTTTCCATCCTCATCTTTTATTGAGATAAGATCAAACTCTTGACCTACATGTTCTTTTAAAACTTCGTCAATATTTTTTGCACCCCTTGGAACTCTCCTTCCACCTTGTAATTCTGCCATTATCCCATTTAAAATGTGTTGATATATTGTTGGCTCTCCTCTCTCCCCTATTATTCTTTTGGCAGCATCAACAACTTCCATCTCATAGGTTTTCATATCAATCTCTTTTTCTGTTTGCAAGACTTCTATTTCAGGCTTTCTGAATCGAATATAGTAATCTCCAACAGCTGAACCATAGGGTTGAAGTAATCCTTTTGCAGATGCCCTTGCTGGGGGTTGATATATAATCTTTTTCAACTCAAAACCAACCATTACAACCGCCTTAATTATGGAATTCCATACCTTTATATCTGTGCTATGAAATGTAACAGTTACATATTTTCCGGGTTTTAATACCTGATATATCTCTTTGAAAGAAGCCCTTAACATATTGTGATAGTATTCAAAATCCTTGTTTTGCTGTCTGTTTATTGTTATTTCGTCATTATAATCTAAATTCATTTTAAGCCATGATGCCCAAAGAGTGCTTAATTCAAAATATTGTACTGCTCCGCCATAAGGAGGGTCTGTAAAAACATAATCAACAGAATTTTTAGGAATAATATCTTTTAACTCAAGAGCATTGTGGGTTTTTATGAAGATATTTGCTCCGTCATTTAAATCTTGGAATTTTTTTGCTTCTTTGTAATTTTTAATTTGTTCGTTGGAATCTATTTTTCCTCTAATTATGCCTTGAGTCCCAACGATTGCACTATTAAATAACATCCAAACATTAGATTCCATAAATAT
>CAYNWY010000028.1:0-2033 GCA_964401065.1 Candidatus Woesearchaeota archaeon | reverse complement strand
GCATCATTTCCACACTCTTTGCACTTAGTTTTATATAATTCTTCTATTTGACTTTTGCATTTATTTTTTATATCTTCAAAAGTCTCTTTTATTTTATTAATTTCAACTGGCATGGCAGTGCATCTTGTCATAAATGTTGAAACAGGATTTAAATCAACTGCAATCGCTTTTCTTTCAGACTTAATTGCTTCAATTGCGGTAACTCCTGAACCAGAAAAGGGATCCAACACAATATCTCCTTCTTTTGTATAGAATTTAATATACTCAGAAACAACATTGTGTGGTTTTCTCGCCCAATATTTATGCATTAGATACATGGGAGTGTGAGCTTTTGCTACCAATGCATAATTCAGATTTTTTACATCTTTTTTCTTTATCATTGTTTCATCCAAAATTTAATTTTTCTTAGTTGAGTTAGATTATTTTTGTAAAGTTCTCTTAAATCTTTTATTTCATAATAATCCATTATTATTCTGTCAAATCCCTGCCCCCATGCAAGCACAGAGATGTGCTCTCCAAGAAGAGGAATAGTTACTTCTGGGCGGAACATTCCTGCTCCACCAAGTTCAATCCATTTCTTTTTTTCAGGATGAAATACTTCAACCTCTACAGAAGGCTCTGTGTAAGGGAAATAACTTGGTCTGAATCTTATATTTTCAAATCCCATTTTCTTATAGAATTGTTTAAGATATCCTAAAAGGTGTCTAAAGTTTGCATTTCTATCAATAACAATTCCTTCAGTTTGGTAAAATTCAAATTCATGTGCCCAATCAACTGTCTCATTTCTAAAACATTTTCCTAATGCAAAGAATTTTGCTGGAATTTCTTGTTTTTTTAATTCTGAAAGAGTTTTTGAAGAAAGGCAAGTTGTGTGAGTTCTCAATACAAGTTTTTTTGCTTCTTCTTCATCCCAGGTATATTGCCATCCCTTACTTCCTCCTACTCCTTTTTCATGGGCTTCTCTCACTTTTGAAACAATTTTTTTATCAGGAAGTTCTACTTTCTTATTTATGAAGAAAGTATCGTGCATTTCTCTTACAGGATGATCCTGTGCGGTGAATAATGCATCAAAATTCCAGAAAGAACTTTGAACTAATTCTCCAGACATTTCTTGAAATCCCATCTCTGTCCATATCTTTCTAGCATAATCTATAGATTGGTTTACAAAATGTCTCTTTCCCCCATATATTTCTGGAACAGGAGAAGTTATATCATATCTTCTGAATCTTTTTCCTTTCCAGCTGGATTCTTTCTTTAGGATTTCAGGAGTTATTTGTTCTATTAATTCCTGAGAGCCCAATTTTAATTTTATTATTTCTCTTCCTAGGGGAGTTATTTCAACATTTATCTTTTTATTTTCTCTTATTTCAACAATTTGTTTCCTGCTTTGAAGATTTTTCAGAGCAAATTGATGTTCTGGTGAGAGAGAATCATAATCTGCTGGGAGAATCTCAAGAAATTGTTCTTCTAATGTCTTTTTGGATATTTCTTCTCTGTTGGCATTTAGTATTATTTTCCCATTCTTTAATTCTATGAGTGCTTTTTTCTTTAGTGTACCAATAGATGCTTTGAATTCATCATCTGACAAGCCACTTTCTTTTTGAGCATCTTGGAGGGGGATTATGTGCCTCCCATTTAAAAGGTGAAGAAGTTTTCTTTCGGGGAGTCCTTTTTTTAAATAAAGTGCCCCATTAACATCCAATTCAACTATCTTGCTCTTTGTATAATCCAACTTTATTATATTCTTATTTTGAAGATATTCTAGGGATCTTGTTACTGAAGTCTTGTCTAAATTAGATTTTTTGCATATTTCGTTTATTCTTTCTCCCAAGTGAGGAAGAACTTTCTTTTCATTTGGGCTTAAAGATTCAATAAGTTTTTGAGTATTCATTTAAAATTGAAGAGTAAAGGGGTTAAAAAAGTTTGTTTTTGATATTAAAGAGCCGTTCAAAACAATTTTAAATTAGTGTTTATTAATAATTAAGGTGATTGACCAGAAAACGGACCAAAAAGGCTTAAATAACAGCTAAACT
>CAYNWY010000027.1:6945-9654 GCA_964401065.1 Candidatus Woesearchaeota archaeon | reverse complement strand
AGGATGACCTTGCAGGCACTCAAATTCCTGTCAGCTTCAAAACAAAATTTACAGATGCTACAGTAGAAATTGTTCATAGCCTTGCCAAATGGAAAAGACATGCTTTAAAGAAATATGGTTTCAAACATGGAACTGGTCTGTATACAGATATGGATGCCATAAGAAAAGATGAAGATGTTGATAACATTCATAGTATCTACGTTGACCAGTGGGATTGGGAGCTTATAATATCCAATGAACAGAGAAGCATACTTTTTCTTAAAGAAACCGTAAAAAAGATTTACAAAGCAATATTAGAAACTGAAAAGATTGTTGAAAAAGTATTCCCAAAATTAAAGTCGAGGCTCCCTAAAGAAATAAAATTTATTCATTCTGAAGAACTTGAAGAGATGTATCCACAATCATCTCCTAAAGAAAGAGAAGATAAGATTACAGAAAAATATGGTGTAGTGTTTGTTATAGGAATTGGTCACCCATTGAAATCAGGCAAGCCCCATGATTTAAGGGCTGCTGACTATGATGACTGGTCTACCATTACAAGTGACAAGACTAAAGGCTTGAATGGAGATATCTTTTTTTGGGATGATTTAATGAAAAATGCCCTTGAGATTTCTTCAATGGGGATAAGAGTTGATGCAGTCGCTTTACTGAAACAACTCGAGTTTATGGGTCTTATAGACAGAAAGGAGCTTGAATTCCACAAAGGAATCATTGAAGAAAAACTCCCATTATCTATCGGTGGGGGTATTGGCCAATCAAGGCTGTGCATGTTCCTTTTGCAAAAGATTCATATCGGTGAAGTTCAGGTAAGTGTCTGGCCTGAGAAGATGATTAAAGATTGTGAAAAAAAAGGAATTAAATTGTTATAACAATACGGCGGGATTTTTTGCTATCGCTAGAACCACTCTTTTTTAGGACTTTCTCCTCTTCTTTTTCACCTGTTTCCATACAAAATATCCAATTAAAACAACAAGCACAAATAAAACTCCAAAAGAAACATAATCAGAATATTGTTTTATTGTTTCCCAATTGTTTCCCAATACAAATCCAAAATAAGCCAAGAAAGAATTCCACATTCCTGCACCAATTAAAGTATAGATAATGAATTTTTTAATATTCATTTTTCCAATTCCAGCAGGGATAGAAATGAAATGCCTCACTACTGGGATAAATCTTCCAATGAATATTGTAATCTCCCCTTTCTCTGAAAACCATTTTTCTGTTTTCATTAAATGTTCTTTATTTAATAGAAAATATCTGCCTGATTTAAGCACAAGCTTGTTTCCTCCATATTTTCCTATGTAATAAGATACTAATGAGCCCGCTAAACTTCCTAAAGTACTAAATATAACAACAAGTGCAAATTTCATCTCTCCACTTGAAATTAAAAATCCAGCAAAAGGCATGACTAATTCAGAGGGAACAGGAAGAACCATGCTTTCCATAACCATTAATAAGAAAACTCCAAAATATCCAATAGATGAGATTATTGAAATGCAAAATGCCCCAACACTTGCTAATATTCCTGTTATTATGTTCATTATATTTTCAGTATGAATTGTTTTATAATTCTTTCTTTAACAATTAAAAATAAAGTATTAAAATCAACTATCATATTCTGTAAATTCTGCTAATAACTTATTAATATTACGAGGTATATCTGAGCAATTTTTAGTACAATAGTCTTTTCCATTTATTTCCAAGAAAGCATTGTACTTTTTTTTAATATTTAAAACAGATTTAAGAGCTTCTGGGATATTTAACTCTCTTGGCTCGTTTAATTTTTTAATATCTGCTCTCATTTCTTCAATCTCTTCTAAATCCATATACTGCAAGAACAAAAACCATTTAAATAATTTATGGGTGTTAATTATATGTTTCAAAAGTATTTAGTAGTGGCAAGCAAGAAAGACAAGGCAGGGATAAATATAGCAACTCAACTGGCACAATTCAAGGAAAACCCCCTTCTCTCTTCTTGGGCTAATAAGCCAAGCTTTGATTTTTATTTTGTTGAAGAAGAGATGATTTTCACAGAGAACCTTAATCTTGAAAAAATAAATGAATATGACTTCATAATTTTTGCTTCAAAGCATAAATCTGAAAAAGGAGAAAAAAGTCTATCAATTCACTCCCCTGGAAATTTCAGAAAAGCAGATTATGGGGGTGTTGAAGGAAAAGTTTGCATGGCTTCTGCACTCTTTAACAAGGCACTTTTTGAAAAATTAAATGAGCAAGCTAAAAAATTCACACTTACTGATTTCAAAGTAACATTAGAATGCACCCATCACGGCCCTTTGATAGACAAACCCTGTGTTTTCATAGAAATTGGCTCTACAGAGAATGAATGGGTAAACAGGAGAATGGGATTCATTATAGCAAAAACAATCCAGGAAACAATAGAAGAATTCAAGGAAAACAAATACAGAGAAATTGCAGTAGGAATAGGAGGCCCCCACTATTGTCCAAGTTTCAATAAGATTCAATTAAAATCAAATGTTGCTATAGCTCATGTAATTTCAGAGTACAATATGCCAATATCAAGAGAAATGATTCTTGAAGCAATAAAGAAAACCCATGAAGATGTTGATTTTGTTCTTGTAGACTGGAAAGGTCTTGGGAAAAGTGAGCATAGACAGCAGGTGATTGAAATTTTAGAAGAAAATTACATACAGTGGAAGAAGACAAGCGATATTACTAGATAAATTTTCA
>CAYNWY010000027.1:0-6845 GCA_964401065.1 Candidatus Woesearchaeota archaeon | reverse complement strand
AAGATGGAAGAAAATTACATACAGTGGAAGAAGACAAGCGATATTACTAGATAAATTTTCAGGCATCATAATCAAAAAGAGAAGTGATTAAGATGGAAGAAAATTACATACAGTGGAAGAAGACAAGCGATATTACTAGATAAAATTTCTAATTAAGCAAAACTTCTTGTTCAGCACCTTTCATAAAATTCCAATCTAATTTTAAGATTTGTTTTACTGCTGGATTATTAGTATTAAGTTTGTATAAATCAGACTTACCAACTCTTCTTGTTTTTACAACAATATTATTTCTCTCCAAATTATCCCAGAATGTTTGAAGAGTAGAATAACCTACTCCAGAGTTCTTTGCTATTTCTGTTAGAGGATAATCAAATAACTGAAAAGTTATAAGAAAATCTAAAACTTTCATTACTGGATTATTTCCAAAGATTTCTATAAATACACTTTCGTTTTTCATTATGCAAACTCGCTTGTTAGTTTGTATCCGCAGCAAAGCGAGGACAAACTTCTTTCGTTTTCCATTTTATCTTAAAATATGAGAGATTAAGCAATTTATAAATGTTTCTATAAATGTTTTTATATTACAAACATAGGAATATTTAAATATACCTTTTAATTGCTTATTTAATGGATTTTAGTGATGATGAGAAGATTAAAGCAACTATTTTATATCATCTAAGAAGAAAGAAAATTATTGGAGGAGTTCATACCCCTTTTGACACTGTTACAAAAGGTTTCCCTTCACATATAGGAAAAGATGTTAAAAAAATTGCAGAAGATTTAATAAAAAAAGAATATATCTTGAAAAAAATAACAAATTATGGTTTGCACATTCATTTGAACAAAGAGAAGTTAAAAGAAATTGAAGAGATTATTAAAAGAGTTCTTGGATATGAATTCTAAGAAGTAACAAAAAAAACTTCTGATATAACAAGATAGATTTTTAAAGCCCCAAATATTTTTTATTTCTCAAAAAGGTAAAATAAAATGAAAACGAAAACTAACGAGGTGAAAGAGAAAGGTGACTATGGAAGAGGAGAGATTATTGAAAGAAAAGGCAAAGAAGAATAGTATACGTGACGGTGCTTTCTACAATATAATGGATGGTATGGGCTTGAGGTATATCACGCCCTATGCTTTATCTATAGGGTTGTCTAATAAATTAATCGGTGTGCTTGAAGTTTTACCTACTCTTATTGGAAATATATTTAGGGTTTCTTTTAACAAGATATATTACAAAAGATCAAGAAAAGCGATGATTCTCCCTTTTGTATTTATTCAGGCATTTTTCTGGATTCCTTTGATTTTAGTGGGTTTTTCATACTTTTTCTTGGGATTAAAATTAGCTTACGCTTCTTTGTTTTTGATAATTTGTTATTCAGTAATCTTAATCTCAGGAATTATTGCAGCTCCAGCCTGGACTTCTTGGATGCAGGATTTGGTTGAAGAACATCGTGGGGAATATTTCAGTAAAAGGAGCAAGATAAGCGGCCTGTTTCTCGTGATAAGTATGCTTACAGCAGGATTTATTCTTGATCATTTTAGAGAGGGAAAAATCTTTTTTGGATTTGCCATACTTTTTGGGATAGCTTGTATTGGCAGATATGTCTCCTTTTATTTTTTGAAGAAAGAATATGAACCAAAAGCAGTGGTTGATGAAAAAGCTTATTTCAGTTTTTTTAAGTTCATAAAAAAGATGCCTTCTAATAATTTTGGGAGATTTGTGATTTTTACCTCTTTAACTTCTTTTGCTGTTGCAATAGCCTCTCCATTTTTCTCTGTTTATATGATAAAAGAATTGAATCTTTCTTACATTGCATTTACAATAATAAGTTTAAGCTCCTTACTTTCTCCTATTTTATTTCTTTCTTGGATAGGGAAGAGAGTTGATAGGATGGGGGCAGTCAGAGTAATGAAAACCTCTGGATTCCTTATCTCCTTTGTTCCTTTGCTTTGGATATTTTCAATTTTCCTAATGAAATCTTCTCCAATTATTTTAATAAGTTATCTTTTTGTTATAGAACTGTTTTCAGGTTTTGTCTGGGCTGCATATAATCTTTCTACTAGCAATTTCATTTATGATGCAGTAACAAAACAAAAAATAATCTTGTGTTTCACTTATTTTGGTTTCATAAACTCAATAGGCTCTTTCTTCGGAGGACTAATAGGAGGACAAATTACAAGCTTGTCTTCATTTTCATTATTTGGATTAGGAAGCATACTTTCAGTATTTTTTATAAGCTTTGTATTAAGACTTATTCCATCTATATTTGTTGCTCCAAAATTAAAAGAAGTCCGTAAGGTTGATAAATCAGAAGAACTAATACATCTAGACCTAAAGAAAAAGATAGGTTATTTCTTTAAACTAATAACTTTTTACAATCCAAGACCAAAATAAGTAATTTAATTTATTTCCTGTATTCTTCTTCTAATAGAGGAAGGATCTTTTCTCATTTCTTCTTCTTTTTTTCTTCTTTCAGCCTTTTTTATTTCTTCCCTCACAATTTCCCTTATTCTCTCTTCTTCAAATTTATCCATCATGAACTTAATGCAAACAATTTTAAAAACTTTCTTATGACTGTAGAACAACAATTCATATAACCCCGACAATTTCCCAGACCCCTTCTTTATTTTTGTATTCTCTTATCTTATCTGTTAAAGAAGGCCTTTCTAGATGGGGATATAATTTTCTTTTCTCTCTCATATTAGGATTATTAATGTATGCTCTTAATGAGCTGTAAAGTTAGCGACACCTATTTAGATGTAAATGCAAAAATCGGGCACCGATAAATTTAAGAACTTCGGGTTCCTAATTTATTTTATGAAGATTATGAAGGCCTTTGACAAGAAGGTGGGAGAAACCGAATATCACAAATACCGAGTTAATTTGCCAAAAAAGATAGTGGAAGATTCGAATTTATTAGGAAAGAAGCTTAAAGTTAAACTGGAAAAAGGAAAAATAATTATTGAAAAGGAATAACGATTCTTTGCAAATAAAGATAGTTTTCTTTTTCATCAACTACCTTTCTGTCTTCTATATGTGAGGCTTTGAATATTCTTGCATACAACCCATCATCACAAGATATTTGCTCATAGACTTTTTCATTTTTTAATATTCTTACCCCCTGCCAAAATTATTGCCAATATGCTCTATCTTATATTCCATTCTTTCCCTCCACCTTTGGAATTTCAATTTTCCAAGGGTCTATGAAATCTGTTTCTGTAGAAGATTCAGTTTCTTGTCTTTTCTTACTGGGTTTGGTTTTCTTTTCTTCAGTATTTATTCCGGCTTCAGTCTTATTAAAAAAATCATTTATCTCTTTAACCTTCTCATCAGAGATATTTTCTATTTTATAAAATTCCTGAGGGCTAATTATATCATAACCATCTTTTTTATAGTAGTGTCTCTTACCTACATGAATTATATCAAAATCACGAGTATTTTCATAAATATTACCTGCTATAATACACATATCGCTCTCCTTTAATCCTAATTCTTTTAATTCCTCCATTCTTTCTGAAAACCTGTTATACTCATCAGAAGCTTTTCCCCGTTTTTCTTTTTCAGATGTTGGTCTATAGGGCCAATCCAAAAGCATCCACCCGCCACAATCAAAAACTCTAAGAATTTCTTTATATGAATCAAAAGTAGGGGTGTTAATTACAGTTCGTCCCAATACTTTTAGCTCTAACGAGGGTTTTGCCATCCTAATTTTGGTTAAATAATCTTTATAAATTTATCTATACGTTACTACTTTATAATTATAATATTATTAAATTCCTTGAAATTCATTTCTTTTATTTCTAAATTATCAATTATTTTTTGAATGTTTTCCTCGCATCTTTGTTTATACTCTTCCATAGGAAGTTCAAATTTCTTGCACTTCCAACAATGCATAGCAAAATACATTCCTTTCATCCTTTGTAACGGCCATTTTAGTCTTTCTTTTTTATCATTCATGATATCATATATATATTTTATTTAGAATAAACTATGCTTTCAGGTTCCCAACCCTTTGGTATTTTATAACTTTCATCCAAAATAGTAGCTTGAGAAATTCTATCTGTTACAAATGTTCTTTCTTCATTTCTCAAATGACAATGAGCAATAATAAAATCAGGATCAAATTGATAAATTGAGACTTCTCTCCATTTGACTTCATCTGATGAAAGACTATAATATCGAATTTTCACATTCTTTTTTTCTTTATAAGCTTTTTTGAGCAGTGTTTGAACATCTTTTAAATCATAAACATATTTCTGCTTTTTCTCTTTCTTAATTTTTCTTAGAATTTCTTTTGCTTCTTTATCTTTTGAATTAGTTAAAATCTCTTTCAATTTGTTCTTTTCAACTTTTGTCAGTGAAACCATTTTATTTTTTCATTAGTTTTTCTTTTTCTTCTTTAAGCTTGAAATGTTTTGATAAAAATTTTATTATTTCCTGAAAAGTTATTGGCTCAGCAATTAGTGAAATCATATCTTTATCCCATCTATTTTTAAGCATTTTTGCTTTGTTGAACATTTTTATTATAGAAAAATCATCTCCTGATTCATGACACTTTTCTTTCACAAGTTCCATATTTATTGAAATATCTTTTTTCAATATCATATAAACATCATAATGGTCTCTTGGTTTATTTCTCCCTATTGTTGCAGCAATCTTTTCAGCAATTAATTCTTCTTTAGCAACAGTTTTTATAGAAAATTCTGGTATAAATGGGGCATAAAAATGATTAATTTCATGCTCTTCAGATGGAAGAGCAAGTTTTGCTCTTTTATTTAAATCAATAAAAACCTCGCTTTCTCCTATTTCAGATTGGCATTTTATTATCATTCTTAAAAAGCCATCTACATTCTTACCTTCTGTAATCCCTTTAATGAAACTTGAATCAAGTAGAATCTTTGATATATCTTCTTTTACTTCTTTCTCGTTTCTTGTTAAAGAAAAGTCTAAATCTTCAGATAGTCTTGCATGATTTAGAAATATTTTATTAAGCGCAGTTCCACCCTTAAAATAGATTCCCCTAACATTTCTTATAAGATATAGAATTAAAGTTAAATAATAATCCTTTACGAGTTTATCTTTAAGAAAATTTGTTTTTCCAAGTATAACTTCAAACTCTATAGCAGGTAATCTTTTGATTTCATCCATTTTTTAGCTTTTACTTTTTTTAATATTTTAAATTCATGTTTTTTTATTTTTTTTATTATATATTTATTTTTGTATACTTGAATTATTCTATGAAAAATGATTCTTACATTACCTATGATCTTTTTACCTTGTTTATTTGTTGTATATACGTCTATCCAAGAAGGAATTTGATCAGTGAGTCTCCAGTAATTAGCAGCACTCCAACCACCAATATAATACTCTCCAGAATTGCACAGTTCATCAATCATAATAAATTCATGCTCACTCCACTTGCCCGTTCTTGCTTTTATTGGAACCAAATAGTATTTGTTTTTATTAAGTTTTATTATTCTTTTTTTCTTGAGCAGCTTTCCTATTATGCGATATAATGCTCTTTTTTCATCAAAGAAGAAACTTATGTCATTTGAAGTAAAAAAATACTTCTGATAAAACTCAAGCCAAGAAATTACGCTAACTTCTTTTGATGAAAGCCCAGCTATTTTAGCTACTTCTTTTATCTCTATTTTTTCTTGATTAAACTTTATTTTTCTATTTTTCATTTTATAAGTAAGATGTTACATCAATTACCTCATATTTGGATAATTAATGCATCTTTATAAATCTTTCTTGATTGAATAAATATGAACAAAATGATGTAAAATATTTGGTTAGTTATTAAAATATGATTTGTTAAATTTTGTAAATAAAAAACGCCGCCTGCAGGAATCGGACCTGCGAGCCCCGAAGGGCCGAGATATTTGCCATTCCTTGTTGTGCAAGGCCAAAGACAAAGTCTTTGAGCTAGCAATCTCGTGCAATACCACTATGCGAAGGCGGCTGAATTGTTTTCCCTCTAACTTTTATCAAGAGGAGAGGTCATTGTAGGAGGACCTTAGGTCCTTCCCATCATTTACTCTAAAATACTTATAAATATATGTAAAAGAGATGATATATTAATTTTTCTATCGGCTATGTCCTAATCTCTATGCTCCCAATTGTGCATTATAACATCCGCAATTGTCTTTAGTAATAAAAAGAGGGCAATTCCTCTACTATCAACTAAAATTCCCCTATTCTGTACTAAAACAAATCCAAAAAGTATTATTAAATGCATAGGGATTGTTCTAGCAAATGGGAAAAATACAAATCTAGTAAGGTTTTGTTTCTTTTCAGTATCATGTTTGAAATTCTTTAAAAATGAGAATAAATGATTTATAAAAAATGCAAATATACTTAAAATTATAAAAAGAATAGGAGTAAAATCTGGCTTAAGTGTTCGAAGAATAAAAAGCAGGTAAACATAATGAAGGATTACAAAACCAAATGCTACAAATCCTGCTGCATTAATTCTTGCTTTTTTTAAAGTTCCCCCATTTAGAGCGATGTTTTCTGTTTCAAGATTTTTTAAATTTAAAATCTTTATAATACTAAATACACCTATTATCAAAGTTTGACACCAGTAAATAAAAAATAGTATAGCCAAATCCCATTTTTGAATTACTGCTAAAAATATAACTATTAAATTGGTTATAATTAAAAAAATAAGAGAAGAGTCGCATTTTATTTTGAATATATTCTTTAATGTAACTTGTTCTTTAGTCTTTTGTGATTTTTTAAGAATAAATCCTGCCATAATTAAAAAACAAATCCCTAATAATAAATAAATTATCTTTAAGAGGATTTGAGAATTAGAGATAAAAACTGCTAATAAGAA
>CAYNWY010000026.1:0-9798 GCA_964401065.1 Candidatus Woesearchaeota archaeon | reverse complement strand
AATTAGAGATTACAAAAAGTTAGGTGCTAATTGAAGTAAAAGAATAATAATTTTATCATCTAAATGTTTATATAATATTAAAGGCTCTTTAGTTTCATGTCCTTAAGAGATACATTGGAAGAAGCTTTTCTTGAAGAATTCAGTGGATTGAATCTTGATAGTGTTGATAATTATGCGAGAGAAAACAAGAAGGAAATAGCTTTTTTGTGTGATTCAGATTATAGTCTTAATGAAAAAATTGAAAAATTATTAGGTGATAAGATAATTAAAAAAGTTCAGGAAGATTATTATCCAAAATTATTGCGTGGACGTAGTCCAGCATCTTTAGAATATCCTAAATATTTTGCTTATGCTTTGCAGGAGAATAGTTTTCCATTTGATGAATTGCGCAAGATAAATCTTGGAGATGATTTTTGGAAAAATGATGTTATAAAAAGATATTCAGATGGAAAATTATTGAAACATGTAAGAGAGAAACTATTAGATATTTCTGAAGAACATTCAGATTAATTCATTAATCAACTGAGCTGTTACACTGATAAATTCTTGTGTTTTATTCTGCCAATCATCTATCTCAACTCCCTTTAAGTCAGTCATTTCTCCGTGTGATATTTTTTTATGGAGGATATTGAGATCTCTAAACCAATCCACATATTTCATTTTTAATTTTCCAGAGTTTACAAAGTTTGTTCTTAATTCTCCAGGAATATGTTCTGGTGATGGAGGGGAAACATTTGCTGCAATTAGTGCAGCATGAGCAGAATCAACCATTGCCCAGTATAATCCCTCTATTGCTCCCAATTCTGCCATTTTGCTTCTTGCAAAATGTAGGGGTGCTCTTTGAAGACAAGAATAAATTGCCTCTGGAGTTGACTTTATTTTTCCATCTATAAGCAATTGTTTTATAGGATTGAAAAAACCTCCAGCATCTATCAGTGCTTCTCCATATCTTAGAATATTCAAGACAACAGGGTCCCCTCTCATCAAATCTTCCCACCAGGTTGTTAATTTTATTGTATTTATGTGGAGGCTTTTTTTGTATGGGCTTTCCTGAATTATCTTTTCAAGTTCTTCTCTGTACCAAGCTATTAATTCTTGGTCCCATTTTATTGAAGCATCATCAATTAGAATCATTATATCAATATCAGAGCCAGGAACTGCATTTTGCTTTGTTGATGAACCAAAAAGAACTATTGATTTAACTATCTTATCAAATTTTTTGTAAATTTTTACTGCAAAATCCATTGAAATATCATCTTCAGTTTTAAGCTGCAAGGTCGAAATATTTTTAGGATTAAATTTATTTTTCTTTTTGGGAGTTTCCATCTCTTTCTTTTCTTTGTCCTTCTTTGAACTTTTTTTCACCATCTTTTTATGTTATTATAACTATATTTTACTTTTTAAAGCTTCTTTTCAAAGGTCTAAAAAACAATAGTAAAGCAAAGAAAATCATGAATGCCCCAATAGTGCTAATTGTTGCCTTGGAATTTTCTCCTACTACAGCCCCGGTGATATTTAAATTGAATATAATTATCATGATTCCAACAAATCCTATTATTGAAGCTACAATTTTTTGAACTGTTTGTTTTTCCTTTTCCAATTCCTCTTTATCTTTACGTATCTTATCTTCAAGACTCTTCTTTCCTTTATGGGACCTAATAACTGCAGTGCTGTAAAGATCCCGTGAAAGTATCTTATACTCTTTATTATCCATCATTCCATGTGATTTGAAATTTTTTAATGCAAAATCTAAATATCCATACATTCTAAGTGTTTTTGCTGCTTTTGTTAATTCAGGTATTTCTTCCTGAGCCTCTTTATCCTGAGAAAGAACATCATACAAATTTCCATAAGCATTACGGGCCTTTTCAAAATCTTCTAATCCTTCAAATTTATCTGGTTTAAAGAAAGCTTTTATCTTTTCAACAAGAGTTCTATCTAATTTTCCTTCACGGCTTTTATCAAAAAGAGTCTGAAGAGCTGGATCTTTTAATGCTTTACCAGAAGCAACATAATTTGCAAGTTCATTTAAGGCATCTCTTTTATCATATTTTTTTTCAGCTTCCTTGATAAAATTACCTATTTTATTGTAATCAAGATTGTTTTTTATTAATACAGCATATTTTCCAAAATTTGCATTTGAATAAACCAAAGCATTTAATCCTGCCTGTATTGCATATTGTTGCATTTCAACTTCAGTTGTTGGTTTATTCTTTTTCTGTTTCTCACCCATTTTTTTATTAGTTCTTTTTGATTAATAAACATTTCTAATCTAATCCAACCTGTAGGTTGTATAACTTATAATAAATTCCTTTTTTTCTCATTAATTCATGATGATTTCCTTCTTCAGCAATTCTTCCTTTATCTAAAACAACTATCTTGTCCGCATTTTTTACAGTTGAGAATCTATGCGCAATAATTATTGTTGTTCTATTTTTTATTAAACTTTTAATTCCCTCATGAACAATTCTTTCTGATTCTGCATCCAATGCAGAAGTAGGTTCATCTAAGATAAGAATTTTTGGGTTTTTCAGAAAAGCCATTGTCAAAGCAACTCTTTGCTTTTGCCCCATGGAAAGTTTTATACCCCTTTCTCCTATTAAGGTATTATATTCTTTTGAAAGCTTCATAATAAATTCATGAGCCCCTGCTGCTTTTGCTGCCTTTATTATTTCCTCTTTTGTTGCAAAAGTATTAGCATATCTTATATTGTTAATTAAAGTATCATCTAATAGGCTTAAATCCTGAGGCACAATTGCCATTTGCTCTCTTAAAAATTGTAATTTTATCTCTGAAATATCTGTTGCATCCAGAAGTATTTTTCCTTTTTGAGGTTTATAATATCCTAAAATTAATTCAGAAAGAGTTGATTTTCCAACCCCGCTTTTACCAACCAATGCTACATTTTTTCCTGCTTCTATCTTAAGATTTATATCTTTTAGCACTTCTTTATCACGTTTATATGAAAATGTTACATCTTTAAAAATTACTTCTCCCCTAACATCTTTAAGAATCTTATTTCCATGCTTCATTTCTTCTGGAATAGAACTTTCAAATTGAACCACCTTTTTTATTGCAACTGAAGATCTTTTATAAGTTTTATAAAATTCTGTGAGTGTCCATAATGGAGCAAATACCAGATTAATATAACCAAAAAACATAACAAACTGGCCAGGGGTTATATTCCCTCTTCTTAAGGAGAATATAGCAAAAACAAGAAGAATAACAGAACCCATATTATACACTAAACCCTGATAGAGGGCAAGTTTACTCCATTCTTTTTGTGAAGATTTCATTGAAGGAAGAACTTTTGTTACAAGAGCATTGTAAATTGTTTCTTTTTCTTCTTCTTCTTTTCCAAAATTTTTAATTAAAAGGACATTTTGAAGTCTGTCATAGACTTTTCCATATTGTCTGTTTATCATTGATATCATCTTCTCCTGACTATCAACCATTGGTGTAGAAAATTTTATTGTAACAAAGACGTAAACTAAAATTATAACTAGGAGCATAATAGCAAGCTGCCATTGAACTAAGAAGATTATAATTGATGAAAAAATTAATACCAGCATTTGTGGCATCAAATTTGAGAAATTTTCAATTAATTGTTCTATATTCCATGCTGCTCTTGACATTTTGTCAAGAAATTCTCCTGTTTTCTTATTTTTGTGAAAACTTATAGGAAGACTTATAAAATGGCCGTAGGTTTTTGCTTCACGTTCCCAAGTAACTTCTGCTCCAATTTTGCTTCCCATATAAGAAGACCTATTTTGTGTGTAATTTGAAATTAAACTTGTAATTAGCCAAATAAGAATGAGGGAGAGAAGAAAATTTGTTGGAGTATCTTTAACTGCCAAATCAAATAATCTACCATATATAAATGGAATTGCAGTTGATAATATTGAAGCAAATGTAGCAATGGATATGATTAGAATTATTTCTTTTTTGTGTTCCTTTAGTGCATCTTTTAGAAAGTTAATTATAGAAACCATCTATCATTCCATTCTTCTCTGGCTGAATCTTCCTTCGCTGCCTCTTGGGACTTCTCCTCCTAATTCCTGAGGGAGCTGTGAAAATCCTGCCCCGAAAGTTTGATAATTATTTGAAGGAAGCATCATTCCATATCCACTACTGTAATTTTGGTAAAATCCAAGAGATTGATTAGCATAAGGTGGTCCACCAGTAACAAACATTGGAGAGCCTAAGCCTTCAAGAGTCTCGTTTATAGGAGGTGTTTGAAAATGCTGCCACCAATTTCCAGCTTCTATTATTTTTTTTGCTTCAAATCCTTTTTGTCCTAATTTTTCCATTATCTCTTTCATAGGAACATTTCCCATTCCCATGGGAAGTTCAGTGTGTTCCATACCAAAGTTATCAGAAAGATGGACGTGTTTTACATATGGGGCTATTTTTTCTGTTTCTCTTACTATATCTTCTTCTTTAAATCCCTGTTTCCTTAACATATTAATATGGCCTACATCCCACGTTGCTCCTATTAATTTTTCAGCAATATTTTCTGCTTGTCCTTGACCCATTCCTTTTTCTTTTGCTTTTTCAACAAATTGTTTTCTTGAGGCTATAACAAGATTTTTCAAATCCTCTCCAGTTGACAAGCCAAATCCAGCAGGAGGATTTTCAATAAGCATTAGAGGAGTTTTATTAGGATCTTTGAATTTACTATAAGCATTGAAAGCTGCATTTCCAAATGTTTTTGCTGATTGAGATGTTGCAAATTCTTCTATTGGGACAAACATCTTTGGGGCTAATTTTGAATCTTTTAAATCATTTAGCATAATACTTGTTGCTTTGGACATCCCCAAAGCGTCTGGATGTTTGTTTACGTTCTCAACAAATTCCTCTGAAATTTTCTTAAGTGAGTTTCTTTGTTCTTCAGTTCCGAATTGATATGCCTTGCTGAAAATAGCATTTGCATTTTTTCTTACATCATCGAGATAATTCTCTGCATCCTGAGCTTTTATATAAATTGTTTGCTGTGTGGGGGTTAAATCTTTTATGCTTATTCTTTTTTCGTTTAGGTCTTTCATCAAATGCTGTATCTGAACATAGTTTTGTTGCAGGATATCATCTGCTCTTTCTTTATTAAAAAATAACTGAGAGAGTTGATTATCCCATACTGTCCTGTTTTGCAATTTAAGATTTTCTTCTGGAGTATATTTTTCTCCTTCTTCAGATACAGGCAATTTTTCTCCTTTTTCATTATATCTCATTGGATAATATTTTTTTTCAAACTCTAATTGTATCATTTTTCCAGATTCTTTGTCAACTCCAATAAGTCTTTTTGCTTCTCTTAGTTTTTTTCCTTCAACATCTCCTAAAGTTTTCCATTCTGAACCAGCTATTCCTTCTGCAGAATGAAAATTTACAGGGACATTTCCATTTGGGTCTAATTCGTGGCTTCGCATAAGAGCATCGGTAATTCTTCTTTCAGCTGCTTCTCTATTTAGTTCACTGAATCCTTCTCTAGTCATGCCCATGGAATCTATAACAGGAGCATGAACAGAAACATTAACTCCAGTTAATTTTCCTAACCGTCTCATTTCAATAAATTGCTGTTTTGGCACAGAATCAAATATTTCTGGGGAGACAAGTGCAAGTTCAATCTGCTTCACACCAGTTGATAATTTTGTAGAAGCATCTTTTACTATATTCGCTGTTCTTGGGTCAGTTGTGAAGCCCAGAGAGCCAGCATTTACTCTATATCCTGTAAAAGTATTTGAATAAGCTTTGTTTGGGTCTAAAGTAGAATATCCTCCTTGATAAACATTTTCAATTGTGTAATCTCCTTCTTTTGCCATAATATATATTAGAAAGAATAATTTATTAATCTAATGGTTAGGGCGTGTTTGTATAATCTCCTATTAGTTATCTGTAACAATTATTATAATTATTCAGGTTATAATTAATTTAACATTAAGTGTTTTATTATTAACTATATTTGTTGAAGTTTCTCAAAAAGGGTTAGTATTTTTCTGGAGTGTATTTTGTCTCTTTTTTCTCAAAAAGCTTTTCTTTTCCTATTTTATCCTTATCAACCTTAGCAGCTGGAGTATATTTTTCAAAAGTCTCTTGCACTGAAATTCTTGCTTGTGGAGAGGTTTCAAATCCTATTGTTCTCCTTTCAAAAGGCTTTTCTTTTCCTATATTTTGGATTTCCATACGTGGAAGCATATTTTCAATAATTGCACCTTCATATTTAATATATTTTGGTCCTTCTGGTTTTCTTTCTGTAGGATTATATTTGAAAGAACCATTTTCTTCTTCTTTTAAATTATTGTTTGGTGCGGGAGTTTCAATAATATTTGTTTCAAGCCTGACCGGATTTCTTTGAGGAGCATTTATTTTTTTTAGAGAAGGGGAGGAGGAAGAAATTCCTATTTTTTGCTCTTTTAAAAATTCTTTAGTTTTTGATTCATTCAAAAAATCTTTAAGTTCTGAGGAATCTATTTTTTCTTCATCTTTTTCAAGCATTTGCTCCAGAGAATTTATTTCCTCTTGAGTCAGGGGGGGTTTTTCTTGGATTATCTTTCCTTCGTCTTTTTTGATTAATTTTGCTTTTCTTGGCATTATTTATATAAGAAAAAGGAATATATAATGATTTTGATTTCTATTGAGATTATTTTTAGGTGTAACTTGCCATTCCGTGGGCTTTTTTATAAATATCAAATAGAGTCATAGCAGTTGTTTTTGCAATATCTTCAGCCAGTGCTCTAAGATGAGTTTTTTCAATCCAATTGTCTTTTCGAAGAGGTTTGTTTTCCTTTTCATCTTTCTTTTTTGGAGCCTCTTTGTTTTCACTTTTATTATAAACTCCAAACAAAGCAAGGAAAGGATTGGAGCCCTCATTTTTTTCCTTCTTTTCCTTTTCTTTATCTTTTTCTTCAAGAAAGAAATTTATTTCTTCTTGTAGTTGGCCAAGACTATCATCAGTTGCACCACTTATTAATTTCAATACATCGTCTAAATCTGATTTTTCAAGTTCTTTATTCAATTGATTTAGTTCATCTTCATTTAAAGCATATGCTTTGAAAGAAACATCTGCTTTTCCTCCAAAAGTGTAATGAGCTTGCTGTGAAACTCTCTGAGGAATTCCCCTAAAAGTGAATTCAACTACAATGCAGCTGTAATATTTTCTTAATTTCTTTGTAAAATTTTCTTTTGCAAATTCCCTTGGGAGCAGCCCTTCAAGTGCAGAATCCCTCACTTTTAATTCATTTTTTCCAATTAATACAAGTTCAAGAAGAATTGTATTGAAAGTTTTAACTAATGCCGGTTCTCTTGCTCTTTCTTTGCTTTCCAAATCATAAGCTGCTTTTAAATAAGGTTTTGCCCATCTTGAGTAAAGTTTTAGGCTATTAACCTGGCTTCTCAAATAACTTTTTTCAAGCTCGTATCTTTTCCTTAATTCTTGTTCAGATTGACTAACCCAAATATTAAATTCGTTAATTCTTGGAATTAGAATTCTTTTTACTCTCTCATTTAAATCAAGTTTTTCAGCAACTTTTTCATCTTTCGAAGCAAGGAAGGCATCTATCAAAGTTGCAAATCCACTCTGTCCTAAAGCCATTGCTTTTATGCTTGAATTTCCTTTTTGAATATCAACTTTATCCATCCATATTTGCTTCAATGACAAAATTGCAGCGTCTTTTTTTGGTGTTTTTAAGTCATCATAACTTTGCAATCTCACTCTGAATTCTTTCAAATCATATATTATATTGAGAACACTCCTTAGAACAATGTTTATATCACCCAATACTTTTGAAGCTTGATTTTGCATCATTGTTGCTCTCTGTCCAAGTTCAGCGAAATGTCCTGAACCAGGAGAAGAAGAAAAATTATCTATTAATTTTTCAGTTGAAAGCCCGAAATCACCCATTAGATCTAATATGAAAAAATAAATTGGTTCGAGTGTTTCAACAGAAGAATCATATCCGAGAGTGTGATTTGCAGATTCTACGGAATTAACCAACCCCTTTGCTTTTTTCTTAGCCCTTTCTTGATAATAAGGAACCACTTTTTCTATTATTTCTGAAACCACTGAACCCATGCAAAACTAAAGAATTCTTTATTTAAAAAATGTTTGATAGCTAAATTTAAAAATAATACGTCCCTATATTATGGATGGGAATTTTTAGTAGAAGAGACAAGGTTGTAGATTTGAGCGAGGATTATAATTATGAAAGAAAGAAACTTAAAGATAGTTTGAAAATTACTTCTCCAAACAATCCTCCTGCACAGACCCAAGAGACTTCCGGGGGGAGTTTTTTTAACTTTTTTGGAGGTTCAAATACTTCAAGCACTTCTTCATCCTCTTCTTCATCAACTTCTGAAGATCAACCATCTGATATTAATCCTAGTACAAGCCAGACATTGCGTCCAGATGAAAAAAGAAGGAGACTTGCTAAGAGATTGAAAGATATGACAGACAGGATAGAGGATATGTCAAATCAGATTTATATATTACAGCAGAGAATTGAAGTGCTTGAGAGGAAAACCAAGGTTAATAATTATGAGTAAAAACCCTTGTTCTAATTTAGGTTAAATTAATAAATAATAAATTCAATTAAGTATAATGAAAGATTTTGATAAAAAGGCAAAGGCTTATGCCCTGAAAAATGCAATTCATTATAATGGAAAAGCTAATCCCGGAGCAGTGATATCTGGTTTGTTTGCAGAGGGATTGAAAAAAGAGGAAGTGAAAAAATATGCAAAAGAGATTAATGAGATTGTTGGCTCTGTAAATAAACTTTCTTTAGAAGAACAGGAAAAAGAATATGAAAAGTTCAAGAGCATAGTTTCTGAAAGAGAATCTAGAGAAGGATTAGAAGAATTACCCAATGTTTCCAAAAAGGGAGTTGTTATGAGATTTAGGCCTGCCCCTTCTGGACCCTTGCACGTCGGACATATTATCTCAAATTTAATATCTTCTCTTTATGTAAAGAAATACGGGGGGAAATTTTACATTATCATTGATGATACTTCTCCAGAAACAACACTTAAGGAGGCATATGCAAATATTAAGAGAGATTGCGACTGGATTTTTGGAAATATTACAAAATACATAAATTCTTCAGATAGAATGAAAATTTATTATGAATATATAGAAAAACTCCTAAAGAAAAATTTTGCTTATGTTTGTACATGTTCTCAAGAGAAATTTAAAGGATTTGTTGAACTTAAAGAGAATTGTCCTTGTAGAAATAATGACTTGAAAGAAAATTTGTACAGATGGGAAAAGATGCTTTCCAAAGTTTCAAAGAATAATTATAAACAAGGAGAAGCAGTCTTGAGATTTAAGTCTTCTATGCAAGACCCAAATCCTGCAATGAGGGATTTTCCTTTGGCAAGAATAAATGAAAAAGAACATCCAAGACAGAAGAAAAAGTATAGGGTTTGGCCATTGATGAACCTTGTTGTTTCAGTAGATGATATGGAACTTGGGATGACTCATATAATACGAGGGAAAGATCATATGGACAATGCAAAAAGGCAGAAGATGATTTTTGATTTATTTAAGAAAAAATTTCCTTGGACGTATTTTATGGGAAGAATAAAATTCAAAGATTTGATTTTATCTAAGAGAAAATTGAATGCAATGATTAGTTCTGGTGAATTTTCAGGAGATGATGACGAGAAAATTCCCACAATTGCTTCTTTAAGAAAGAGAGGGTACAAGCCAGAAGCATTTGCAAAATTTATTGAACAAAGAGGATTGACAGAGGTGGATAAGGTTATTGATAGCAAAGAATTCTTTAAAATTATCGATGGTTTCAATAAATA
>CAYNWY010000025.1:0-10099 GCA_964401065.1 Candidatus Woesearchaeota archaeon | reverse complement strand
TTAAGTAAGGAAGTTGTTAAAAAACTTGAAGAGGCAAATTTTATAAGAGTTACTCTTGGAATAGAAAGTGGGGACAATAGTATCTTAAAATCATGTCATAAAGGAATAAATCAAGAAGATATTTTAAATGCATTTAAGTTATTCTCAAAATCAAAAATACATCTTAAAACATATTTAATAGTTGGTCTTCCAGGAGAGAATCTGAATACGATAAATGAAACAGCTAGATTTATAAAAAAATTGCAAAAGATAAAGTATGTCTCTTATCCTACTTCTTTTAATATCCTTTTTGTCTATCCTGGAACAGAAGTTTATGAAATTGCAAAGTCAAAAAGGTTTATCAATGATGAGTTCTGGCTCTCTGATAAAGAAATCCCGTTATATACGGCAGAACATAGCTATAAAGAACTTAAAAGATTTGAAGGAATTTTAGCGGACAATTTGTCTTTTTATAGAATAATAACTATAAAGGGGTTTAAAGCCCAATTTGAAACATTCCCTTATCTATTAAAGTATGGATTTGAAAGAATAAGGGTGTTTCTAAAAAAAAGAAGATTATTCTAAATTAAGTGCATTAAAATTAAAGAGAAACATTTTACTTCATTGGAAAGAGGGATTTCCATTTTTCAGCATATTTCATATTGGTCATAACTGCATCAAGATTAAAACCCAATTCATTTATCTTATTTGCATAATTTTCAATGTCTTCTGGTCTTCCCCATCTTTCTGGACAAACAAGGCATGTTTTAAACGCGGAAAGCCTCCTTACAATATTCTCATCTAAAGGAAGTTTAGTATTTGTATCTATCCAAACCCAATCAAGAAGAGGCTCTCCTTTCTTAGAAAATTGAGCTTCTACTGATTCTATTGGTTCTGCTTCACTATAACGAACAGCAATTTTCCTAAATCTATCTTTCCTTGTTGCTCTATAAATAAAGGGAAATTCCACATCAAGAAGGAAATACTCTTTAATTCCATATTTTTCAGCTAAATCTATTACTTTTTGCTCATAACCTGCTTCCTTAATATTAAATACAATAAAAGCGTGATTGAAATTCCTTAAGTATTCTTCAAGTTCATCATATTTCTCAGGATTATCAATAATATCATGGTTTAAAAGAAGCTTATTTCCATATCCTCGAATATCAATTTCAACACCATATTCTTTTGGTATTTTTTTCAATTCTTCAATTGTATTTATTCTGTGACAAATTATTAACATGAATGCATGAAGATTTATGGGTTTTTATAAATTATTATTGATTGTAATCATTTTTATAAATGGATTAAATTTAAAGGAATAATGACGGAAATAATTCTTTTTCAACCAAGATGTGGAATTTGGGATATTATGGGGCTTCGTTCTCCAACAGGGTTATTAAATGTTGCAAGTGTCCCTGTTGCTAAAGGATATGATGTGGTTTTGATTGATCAAAGAGTTTGTAAAGATTGGAGAGAAGAAATAAAAAAGCATATTAAAGATGCAAATATTTTTGGAATTACTGTAATGGCTGGAAAACAGATAGAGTATAGTTTAGAAGTCCTAAAATTTGTTAAAAAGATTAAACCAAAAATTCTAACGGTTGTTGGTGGAACTTGGGCACAAACTAGCCCAGAATTATGCATTCAAGATGAAAATACAGATATTGTTTGCTGTGGAGAAGGAGATTATTTAATAACAGAATTGATGGATTATATTAATAAAAAGAAAAAACTAAAAGATATTTTAGGAATATGCTATAAGGAAAAAGAGAAAATAAAAAAGAATTCTCCACGCCCATTAATTAAAAATTTGGATAAACTTCCAAAGATTCCTTGGCATTTAATTGATACAAATAATTATACTGCAGTTGGTTTTGAAAAAGGTAAAAAATCAATTTCCCTTATTCTAACAAGAGGTTGTCCTTTTAGATGCACTTTTTGCTCGGTTAGTAGGTTTTCAAAAAGAGTTTGGAGAAGTTATTCTGTTAAAAGAATTTTAGAAGATTTGGAGTTTTTAGAAAAAAAGCAGGGTATAAGAGATTTTTATTTTAACGATGATAATATGGCTGGAAGTCCTGCATTTTTCAGTGATTTTGCAAAAGCATTGACTGAATCTGGTAAAAAATATAATTGGGGAACCGCAGGAATAAGAGCGGACACAATATTAAGATTAAGTGAAGAAACTTTATCTAATCTTGTAAAATGTGGCTGTAAAAATTTGGACGTGGGTGTTGAATCTGGAAATCCAAGGGTATTGGAATTTGTAAAAAAAGATGAAACTTTAGAAACAATAAGGCAAGCAAACAAAAAACTAAGTAAATATCCTATTATTATCAAATACAGCTTTATGGGGGGTTTTCCCACTGAAACTAAAAAAGAATTTCTTAATACTATTAAATTTAAAAGATTATTAGAAAAAGAAAACCCTCATGCAGTTGGAATTATATTTTTATACACTCCTTTTCCTGCAACAGATATGTATAATTTTGCTAAATCGCAAGGATTAGTGCCCCCGAAAAATAATTTAGAATGGGCTAATTTTAATTATGATACTTGGTATAAAAGATATCCCTCTTGGCTAAAAAAAGATATGATTAAATTAGTTGAAAATGCTGTTTTTTTATCTTATTTTGAAAATAAAAATCTAGCTTATAAATATCCAAGCAATCTAATGAGATTGGTGTTCAGAATCTACAATCCTATTGCTAATTTTAGATTTAAAAATAATTTTTATTATTTTATGGTTGAAAAGAAAATTGCAGAGATATTTTCAAGATTAAATGAGAGGTATAATATAATTAAAAATTTTGATATAGATTAATTTATTTATAATTTGTTTTTCTTAATCTTTTTTTTAGTTCAAAAGTAAACTTTATTGTCCTTTTAATAAACTTAATTCGTGCTTTCCATCCTGTATTCCAGGCACTTTCCCCATAAATCCTTTTTCCAAAAAATACAGGAAATCTATTTATTTTGTATTTATTTACTTTGGCAAGATAATAAACATACAAGTCAAAAGAAAAATCTAAAGGAGGATCTTTCATCTTTTGCAATAAAGATTTATGAAAGATGTTTGGTTGTGCATTTATATCATATAATCCTTTTCCTAAACTAATTGTCTCAAATAAAGACATCCCAAATGTATTAACTAATTTATCCATTAAAGGTCTTCCCTGTCTTTTTCCCTTTACGTAAATATTCTTTGGATAATTTTCTTTTTTAATTATATCTAATGCTTTTAAAACATCTTTTGGGTCTGTCTGCAAATCTGCATGAGTCCATCCTATGTAGTCTCCTTTTGCAGATTTTAGTCCTTCATAAATTGATTGTCCATAACCTTTTTTATCTATTAAAACGGCTCTTATAAATTTGTATTTTTTAGCAAATTCTTTTATCTTTTCTCTTGTATTATCTGTTGAACTTGTATCTTCAACAAGTAAGAATTCTACACTTATTATCTTATCTATTTTCTTAAATTCTTTCAATAATAAAGGGAGATTTTTTTCCTCATTAAAAACAGGAATTACTACAGATAATTTCTGATTATTTCTCTGATCTTTCATTAAAGTATTTCTCCCATAAATTAATCTCTTGTTCTGAAAGATTTAATTCTTTTAAATTCTTAAATTTATAGAAATAATCTATCTTTTCAAATTCATGAAATTCCTGAGGGATTCCCCAGCCAATTAATAAATCCACATCAAAAATACAGCTCTTTTTATTTAATCGTTTAAATGCTAACGGCAAATTATCAAGATAATATTCATTGTTTGTTTTTATCTCTTCCTTTATCATTAATCTTATTGCATCATATAATGCTTTTTTAGAACGTATCCAAAAGTTTGCAGCAACAACATGATCATTATAGGGGTTTTCTGAAATGGTCATCTTAACAGACATCTCTTTTATTGTTAAATTGTCCTGTTCTAACACAACATAACCCCAAGATTTAGGATTTGCTGGTATTCTCTG
Organism: Candidatus Woesearchaeota archaeon; assembly: GCA_964401065.1. Taxonomy (GTDB): domain Archaea; phylum Nanobdellota; class Nanobdellia; order Pacearchaeales; family GW2011-AR1; genus MWBV01. The sequence continues at coordinate 6,145 of CAYNWY010000025.1, read as the reverse complement.
GTCTTTTGTAAATGTCCACAAAATACAATCATATTTTAAATTTTTTTTAAGTTCTTCAAATTTCTCTTTATTATAAATAAAACCCATGTCACATCCTGCAATAAATACCTCTTCATTATCTGGGATAAATTCCTCTGCACAGAAGATTGATGCTCCTCCAAGCAAATCTCTATCTACAGTTATTATAGCATCTGGTATTTTCTCCTTTATTGCTTTATCTATACTAAAATTATCTATATGTTCTTGTCTGACTACAAAAATCCATTTTTCTGCTGGAGGTAGGCAGTCTATAACTTTCCAAATCATTGGTTCTCCATTAATTGGAATTAAGGGTTTTGGCAAAGTATAACCTTGTTCAAAAAAACGTTTTCCCTTTCCCGCCATTGTTACAAGATTTATCATCTTAAAATAGGGGCTAAGAAGTTTAAAAGGATTATTGCAACTCAAAAACCTTAATTAATTTTATCTTGTCATCTGAATAGAGCTTAAACAATGCCAGGTTTGCAAAATTAAAATTTCCAACGAAATTATCTATTGGATATCTTTTCTTAAATATCTCTGCTTTCTCTTGATTATCAAAACAACAAAAGCTTATATGCGGAATTAAAACATCTCCTACAAAGGGGAATCCATATTTGTTAATATTATCCGATAACAATCTAGAAATGTCTTTGAGGATATACCTTGGATGTATCCCACTTTCCCTTAATTCATTAAGAGAATCAATGACTTTCTTTTGCAAGAGAATTATCTTTTTATTTGCATTCTTATCAAATTTTAAACCTAAACTTGTTCCCCCCCCTGCAAATTTATCTCCTTTAAACTCAATATACTCTTTTAATACATTAAAATTAATCTTTTTCTGTATTAATGATATTTTTTCGATTCTCTTCCTGACTTCTTCTAAATCTTCTGCTAAAGAAAAATAAAGAGTACAATGAGGAGAATTTTTAAGATATTTCTGATTTCCGAATCTCTGAAATATTTCTTTTTTTGTCTGATAAATCTTTGAATAAAGACTTTTGTCTGGTAATAATGCTATAAAATATGTATCAAAATGCTTAGGGGTTAGATTCTTTAACAGTTTATTTTTCTGATTTATACTGCCAATGTATTCTAATTTATTTCCTCTTAATTTAAATTTAATTGTTTCAAAATAGGGTATTTCTATTTTAAACCAGTTTTTTACAGGAATTTCTAATGAACTTCCAATTAAACAACGCAAAAAAACATTATGTGTGCAAACTGCTATTTTATCTTCTCTCAAACTTTTAATATTCTTAATAAACTTCTTTATTCTTATTATTACATCAAGATTATTCTCTCCATTAGGAAATGCAGTATCTTCACCTTTTCTCCAATTATCAAATAAATATCCATATTTATTCTGAATATCTCTTAAATACATACCATCTATATCACCATAGTCTACTTCTAAAAGTAAAGGCGTTTCTATTATCTTCTTAGGTGTCAATAGAGACATACTTTCTATACATCTTCTCATAGGAGAAGAGAAAAATATATCAGACTCAAATAATTCTTCTTTTATATGTAAAATTTCTTCTTTATTTGGCAAAATTATAGAAGGATTTTCTCTTCTTCCTAAAAACCTTACTCCTTTTTTTAAATCAAAATTATTTTTATTTGGTACTGCATGCCTAAAAAAAATAATTGTTTTGCTCATTTTACCTCAAATAATCCTTTAAATTGATACTCAAAATCTCTGATAAATAACTCAATCCATTTAACTAACCAGGGTATTTCAACAAAATTTCTATTTTCTTTTAATTTAAATAGGTATTCTATGTTTCTTTTATGGATATTCTTATTTGTTGGAAAAATAGAGAAGTATTTTTTTAGCATCTCATCCAAAGAGAATAATTTATTTTTAAAGTAATAGACTTTTAGAAAATTTGTTATTAAAAATCTTGTAATATGACACGCAAATTCTATTTTATCTCTTTCATCCATCTCTTTATATTTTTTTACCTCTATAACCCTGTCTCCTTTAAATTCGTAAACTCTATAAGACAGTTTATTGGATTTTATTTCAGAGAGATATTCTTCTGCACTTCTTCTAGAATTGAAGAAATTCTTGAGTTGAAGATCCCATGTCTTATAGACTGCAGAGAGTGGTTTTTTTATAAATAATTTTGACCTTTGCCAATCGAAGCATGTAAATGGGCTATTAATGCAATGTTGCTTGTGTGTTTCAATGTCATAAATCATAAGATGAAAGACAATGCAATCATAATTAAATTTTAATGGCCCCAATGTATTATTAATATATACCGGATAAGCATAACGTGATTCTAATTCTTTTTTAAGTTCATTAAATCTTTCTAAGACAATATTAAACTTCTTCTTTGTTAGCTCATCAAGAATAACCACTATATCTATGTCATTTATTCCTTCCAAACCTTTTCCTTCTGAGAAAGATCCAACAATATTCCCTGATTCTATAAATTCCATTGATTCTATTGTCTTTCTAATACCTAAAAATATATTTCTTTTTAATTGTTTATCAATAGAAACATATCTTGAACTTGTTTTTAATTCCATAAAAGATCTCTTTGGGTCTCTAGAGTTTAATAATTCCGAAGAAGAGACTATGTATTTTGCATTTATTCTATTAATATTCGTTGTTTTTACTCCTCCATCAAAGATTATCTCAAAGTTATAATGCGTTTTAAGTTTGTTTAATTCTTCTAACCTATTTAAAGAAATAATATTAAAATCTCTTCCAGATTCACCCAATGAATCTATTCCCATTAGTTGTATAAAATCCAATTTGGGCAAATATTTAATTAAAGAATTAATTTCCTGATTAATTGTTAATACCAATCCTACTTTCTTTCCTCTTGATTTACAGAATTCTAAAACCTCATTAAGATTCTCATCAAGATCTATATGAAAAAGAAAAACATCCACAGAGTTCAAGAGTTTTTTTACTAATGTTAATGGTCTCTTAGACATAATATGTAAGAATTTCTCTAATATCCAAGTCTTATTTATCTCATCAATTAAAGACAAGTCTATATCCTTTGCATCTTTATTAAATGATTTATCTACTAAGTCTATATGAATAAAATCTGAATAATATTTTATTTTAGAAAAGGCATTTGTTAAATCTTCTCCTTTATTTAAGTAAACTGCTAGCCCAACTTTTTTTACAAAATCAAATGTTACTTTCCTATGTATAGTATAGCTTAGTAAAAAAACAATTGCTGCTGTAATAAACCTTAAATAACTATAACTTATGGTCCAAACATCACTAAATATCTTAATTAATAAAAGATTTATACCAAATGCAAATCCAGAAATTATCGAGAAGATAATAAATGTTCTTAAATTCTTATTTCTTGGAACTTTAAAGTTTAATCTTGTATTTAAAAAAAAGCTAAATAAAAGGTTTCCTAAAAATCCAATAAACACTTTAAATAAAAAGATAATCTCTACTTTTTGAAGTAGGTGAATAATTAATAGTTCTACTAAAATTGAAAAAACTCCTATAATTATATAATTAATTAAATATCTAAATCTATAAAATATAAAATCTATTTGCTTATTTAAGATGTTAAAAAAATTGTTTACCATTTTTTATTTTTAAAGGCAAGAAATTTTGCTCCAAAAAAGTTGATTGTAATTGTAACTGCAAACACTGGAATTGTTGCAAATAAAGGTTCAAAATACATCTCTTCTGTAAGATATTTCAATAAAAAACCTCCTAAAAGTAATGAAATTAGGTAAACCATAAAATAAATACAGATTTCTCCTAGAAAATTTTTCTTAGATTCAAAAGATAAGTACTTATTAAAATAAAAACTAAATATGGTGCCTATAGAAAAAGAGAGAGCATATGAAAGAAGATATTGTAATTTTATAAAATAAAGAGAAATTAGAAAAACTAAATAAACTAAAGTTACACTTGTCGCCCCTACAAAACAAAACATTATGAACTGTTTATTTATCTTTTTATTTAAAAAGAAAATGCCCATAAACTTATTCATAAGAATACCTTTATAAATTAAATTGCTCTAAAAAAGAACATTCAAAAACTTCAAAATCTATTTAAATAGTACAAAGATTATTTTAATAAAATGCTTAAGAGATATATTTCAAAACATGAAGAAAATAAGCTTAGCCATGAAGGAGATGTTGTTTATGCAAGAAAATTTTATTATTCAAAAAAACCAAATAACTTAATATTTTTACTAAAAAAGAGATTTACTTGGATGAATAAGTATATAAATAAAGAGGATAAAGTTCTTGAGGTTGGTTGCGGTTCCGGGATCTCAAGAGATTTTATAAGAAAAGACTGCAATTTACTTCTTACGGATTTTGCAGAACATCCATGGGTAGAAAAAAAAGTTGATGCATTAGATACAAAATTTAAAAATAATTCTTTTGATGCAGTATACTGTAGTAATATGATTCATCATGTTCCTTTTCCAAAAAAATTTTTCATTGAAATGCATAGAATTTTAAAACCAGAAGGATTTTTGCTGATTCAGGAAATTAACTGTTCATTTATGATGAAACTTCTTTTAATCTTAAACAAGCACGAAGGATTTGATTTTGAAATTAATCCTTATAGTTTGAAAAAACCTGCAACAAATGAAGATGACTTATGGTCTGCAAATTGTGCAATACCTAATCTTTTATTTGACAACGTAAAAAAATTTAAAAAAGAGATACCTAATTTTGAAATTATAGAACAAACATTCTCTGAATTTCTTATTTTTCCTTTGTCGGGGGGGGTTATTGCAAAAAAGAAAACAATAAATTTGCCTAATGGTCTTTTAAAAATTGTAGATTTAATAGACAGAATGCTAATTTTTATATCCCCAAAAATATTTGCTCTCCAAAGAAGAATTGTACTAAAAAAAGCAAAATATTAAAAGGCGTTTTTATTGATTAAAATTATGAGTTGGAAAAATCTAGAAGAATCTTTTAAAAGGATTAGTGAAAAAAAATATCAAGATATTTTTTTATTGTTAGGGATTGTCTTCATTTTATCAATTGTTTTAGTAAAAATACGTTTTTGTCACACAGAGGTAATTTTATCTGTGTATAAATATCTAAATCCCTCCTTTTTATCAGGAGACTTTTATTTAGATAGCCTTGGAACATATCATTCTCAATTCTACTTTTCTGTACTTGTCGGGTTCTTTGTTAAATTATTTAATTCTTCTCCTGAGATTGTTTTAGGATTTTTTGCTACATTTTCTAAATTGCTTACAATTCTATCAATTTTCTACTTTGGAAAGAAATTATCTGGAAATTCGAATAAAATAGGCATTTTAACTGCAATGTTTTCTTTAATAGCCCTTGTTGCTATTGGAGGATGGTCTCTTCTTTTAGATTATTCAAGACCTTGGTCTCTTATTCATCCTCTTTTAATATTTGGAATAACATTTATGGTACAAAAACGTATTATCTTATCTGCTATTTCATTTGGGGTTGCATCAATATTTCATCCATTGTTAGGAGGAGTTGTAGGGGGTTTATGTTTATTTTCTTCTTATTTAGAAGGAGTATTCAAAAGAAAAAATATTAATTTTTTGTCGAGAATTTTTCCTGCTGAATACTTAATTTCTTTCTTTATATTTTTAGCATTTTTTCTTTTAAATTTGATTCCAGCACTAAACAGCCTTAATAACTTTAGACTTCCAATTGATAAATTTTTAGAGATAGTAAGTTATAGAATTCCAGCACATATTCTTCCATCTACTTGGCCGTTTAAAATGTTCTTGGATTTTATATTAATATGTGCTTCAAGTGTTTTAATGATTTTAAGAACAAAAAATCAAGATATTTTAAAAACGAGAACAAAATTATTTATAATTGGTTTATTCAGCTTAATGATTGGTGGTTATTTATTTGTAGAAGTATTCCCATTGAGAATCTGGGTTTCACTTATAGGATTTAGATATTCCAGTTTTATATATCTCTTTTTTATATTTATACTAGCAGAATTCTTTGAAAAAGATGTGCTTCAAAATAAAAATAATTTGATTTGGCAAATTCTATTCTTCTTTGCATATTTTGTTCTTTGGGAGGCTTCTGCCGTATTCCTAACTTTAATTTGCTATTTATATTTTAATAATAAATATTCAAAATTGATTCTTTCTGGGATTTTTAT
>CAYNWY010000024.1:0-10273 GCA_964401065.1 Candidatus Woesearchaeota archaeon | reverse complement strand
ATAATGAGGTGGCTACGCCCACCTCATTTTGTCTTTTGTTTCGGAGATACTGTTTGTTAACAAAACTTTATAAATTCCGCTAATTTGTCTTTATAAAGGAAGAAAATAAGAATATGGACGACGAATATGCAAAAAAAATTATGACTGCAGCAATATTAATAGTCTTGCTTGTTTTATCGTATTTCTTGCTTAAACCACTAATTATGGCAATAATTATTGGAATACTTTTGGCATTTATTTTTACTCCAATTTATGATTTTGCTTTCAAATACATAAAGAGGAAAAATATTACAGCTTTTCTAATGTGTTTGCTTTTAATTGTATTAATTGTGGTCCCCCTTTGGTATATAGCTCCTATAGCAATAGATCAGTCAATAAAATTTTATATGAATTCTCAAGATTTGGATTTTGTTACCCCATTAAAAACATTTTTGCCTTCACTTTTTCAATCTGATCAGTTCGCAAATGAAATTGGTCAAGCAATACACTCTTTTGTTACAAAGACAACCAGTTCTCTCATGAATTCCACGTCGAATATTATTCTTAATTTTCCTACTTTATTTTTACAGCTTTTAGTAGCCTTCTTTACTTTTTTCTTTGTTTTAAGAGATAAAGAAGATTTGATTGAGTACATTAAAAGTCTCATTCCTTTTCCAAAAGAAGTTGAGAAAAGATTATTCAAATCTTCAAAGGACTTAACAATATCAATACTTTATGGACAGATATTTGTTGGAATAATTCAAGGAATTACTGTAGGAATAGGTTTCTTCATATTCGGCGTTCCAAGTGCGGTTTTGCTTACTATTCTTGCTGCATTTACAGGAATGTTCCCAATTGTAGGAACTACAATAGTCTGGGTTCCTGTAGCAATTTATCTTCTTATAGCAGGGAATACAGTAAGTGCATTAGGTGTGGTAATGTTTGGATTAATAGCTTCAGTTATTGAAGCTTTATTTAAGCCTATATTTATATCCAGAAGAGCCAAAATGAACACTTCTCTTATCCTATTTGGAATGGTTGGGGGAATGCTTTTATTCGGATTATTAGGTATAATCCTTGGCCCATTAATTCTTGCTTATCTCTTTATAATAATTGAAGCATACAGAAACAAAAAATTGTCAGATGCAGTAATAATACCTCCTGAAAAAGAATAAGTATAAAAATGAATTTTTGATATATAATTAAACGAGATGGAACTGAAAGTAAGATTGTTGAAATGGTCTGCAGGAATTCCTGTAGCAATGCTTAGCCTTAAGACAGCAGGAATAATGGGAATTCACAAGAATGATAGGGTTTCTATAGAGAAACTTTCGAGGGGGAATGGAGAATTTTCAACTATTGTGGATATAGTTGAAAAGATTGTAAAAGAAAATGAAATAGGAATATCTTCAGAAATAAAAGAACTTTTTAATGTTAAAGATGGGCAAAAAGTTGATGTTAATATTGCAAAGTCTCCTGTAAGTTTAGAGTATATAAAAAAGAAACTCAATAAAAAAAAGCTTTCAAAGAAAGAAATTAAAGAAATAATAAAAGATATAGTAAATAATTCTCTTTCTGACCCGGAAGTTGCTTTGTTTGTCTCTGGAATGTATGAAAATAAGATGGATTTCAAAGAAACAATTGATTTGATTGAATCTTTTCTTGAATCTGGAGAGAAATTATCTTTCAGGGGAAAATTTATAGTTGACAAACACTGCATTGGGGGAATTCCTGGAAACAGAACAACTCCTATAGTTGTTTCAATATGTGCTGCCGCAGGATTAATTTTTCCAAAGACCTCTTCAAAAGCTATAACAAGTGCAGCTGGAACAGCAGATGTTATAGGAGCTATAGCAAGAATTGAATTTTCTATAAAGGAATTAAAAAATATAGTGAAGAAAACTGGAGCTTGCCTTGTGTGGGGAGGTTCTTTGGAATTGGTTCCCGCAGATTCAAAGATTATAAGGATAGAAAATATGCTCAATATAGATCCGAGGGCACAATTATTAGCTTCCATAATGTCCAAAAAACTTGCAGTTGGAAGCAAATATATCCTTATAGATATTCCTTATGGAAAAAATGCAAAAGTTGAGAAAAAAGAGGGGATGAAATTAAAGAAAGACTTTGAAAAACTTGGAAAATATTTTAAATTAAATTTAAAAGTAGTTTTAACAAAAGGTAATGAACCAATAGGCAATGGAATTGGTCCCATGTTGGAATTAATAGATGTAATAAAAGTTTTGAATCCTTCTGAAAAAGGACCAGAAGATTTAGAGAAAAAATCTTTGTTTTTGGCAGGGCAAATACTTGAAATGACTGGTAAGGCAAAGAAAGGAAAGGGCATAGATTTAGCAGGGGAGATTCTAAATTCAGGAAAAGCATTTGAAAAATTCATTCAGATAATAAAAGCTCAAGAAGGAAGCATAAGGCATCTTAAACTCGGGAAATTTAAAAAGAACATACGAGCAAATTTCAATGGGAAGATTGCTGAGATAGACAATATAAAAATAAACCTTCTTGCTAGAATTGCAGGTTGTCCTGTAGACAATTCTTCTGGATTATATCTATATTCTCATGTTGGAGACAAAATAAGAAAAGGAGAAAAGATATTATCAATATATTCTGAAGCGAAACCTCGTCTTGAGGAGGCTATAAGATACTACAATAAGGAAAAACCTATAAAAGTTGTTAAATGACAATTTTTTTAAACTTGAGTTTTCTGACTTTTATATGAGAAGCGAGGAATATAGAAGCAAGCTAACTGAATATTTTAAGAAGAATTTAAAAAAAGGATACACTGAAGAATCCCTTAGATGGGCTCTTGTTAATCAAGGTTATTCAAGAACAATGATAGATTCTGCCCTTGAAAGAACACATAAAGAACTTGCAGAAGAAGCACCAATCCTTAAAGAAAAACCAACTATAAAATATGAAATTCTTGATGAGAATGATAAACCTATTGAGATAAAAAAACCCTGGTGGAAAAGGATTTTTGGATTGTAATTAGCTGTAATCTAACCTGTTAATGTAGTATCATAATATCTAATCACATTACTTAATATTGTAGTTCTGATAATTTAGATTTAATACCATAGTAAACTTTAAAACCTTCTAATTAATTTATATTTCATTCATGCCTCCGTCGCATAACGGTATTGCACCTGCCTTGAGACTAACGTCGACTTTCTCTTCTAACGAAGAAGCAAGTGAGCAGGGCCCTTTGGGCGCCCAGGTTCGACTCCTGGCGGGGGCGTTCAAAGCTCTTTTGTTCTGCTCCATAGAATAAATAAAACGCAGCTGTTTTAATGATTATTTTTTTAAATATCATTTTAAAGATGGAAATGTTTAAAATTCAATTAATAATTGAAATATTTATGGGATATTCAAAAGCAGTTAATTAAATTAGGATGTATAGTAGAAAGATGAATTTAAAAGATATAGGAAGAAAATTTTTAATAAAAACTATTGGAGGAAGATTAAAGTATCAGGGTTTTTTCGAAATGCTTTTTCTTATTTCCTGTCATGGAATGAATATTGGAGGTTTAGGGGATGTGGGAGATAGTGGAGAAAGTCTTGTTTTAAAAAATATAAGAAATAAGATAAAGAATAAGCCCGTTTATATTTTTGATGTAGGAGCAAATCAGGGAAATTATAGTTTAATGGTTTTAGATATCTTTAAAGGAGTAGACTTAAATCTTTTTTCATTTGAACCATCAAATTTTACTTTTAAAATATTAAAGAAGAAATTAGGTAAAAATAATTCTAATTTGTTTAACTTCGGTCTGGGAGAAAAAGAAGAATCAAGAATACTATTTACTACTGAAAAAGGTTTAGGGTTAGCAAGTTTATATCAAAGAAATTTAGAAGAATACAATATGAAAATGGACATTAAGGAAGAGGTTAATATACAAACTTTAGATAATTTTTGTAAAAAAAATAAAATTAAAAAAATAGATTTGTTAAAAATAGATGTTGAAGGACATGAATTCAGTGTTTTAAAAGGAGCAGAAAAAATGATAAATTCTGATTCAATAGATTATATTCAATTTGAATTTGGTTGTAATTATGATTCCAAAACCTACTTCAAAGACTTTTTTTATTTATTAAATCCAAGGTATGAAATATATCGTATTCTAAAAGATGGGCTTTACCCCATAAAAGAGTATAAGTGGACTAATGAAATATTTAATGCTATAAATTATTTAGCTATAAATAGGAAAACAAAACTAAGCAAAAATGAATGAAAACTTTTATTCTTTTTTTGGATGAGGATTAGAACAGAAGTGCTCTGGTTCTGGCGGGGGAGTTTATTTTTACAAAGAAAGATATAAGAAAAGAATTAATTTAATTAAAGCATGAACAAAAAGAGGTTGGTTGGTTGGGTAATTATTATTTTTGTTGTTTTGGGATTTTTTTTATATTCTTATCTAACAAAAGGATTTTTTTATTCTTTAGTAAATTTTAATCAAGCAGAATTAATATCTTTTCTTTCTTCATTTAAGGAAATTTCTTTTTTAATTTATATTCTTTTGATTATTATTGCTATCATTATTGCCCCGATTCATCCTTTTATTTTTTATGTAGCTGGGGGAATTGTTTTTGGGCCATATCTTTCATGGGCTCTTACGATGATTGGAGTAACAATTGGTTCTTCAATTGTTTTTAAACTTTCAAAAAGATATGGAAGAAGCTTTGTTGAAAGAAGCGTATCCAAAAAAAATATAAATAGGTTTGATAAAGTTTCAGACAAGTATGGTTCTATTTCAATTTTTTTATTGAGAGTAAATCCCTTAACTTCCTCAGATATTTGGAGTTATATTGCTGGTTTAACAAAAATTAAATTCTGGAAATTTTTGATGTGGACACTTTTAGGTTTGGCCCCTGCAATTTTTGTTCAAACATATTTTGGGAAAATAATTGGAGAGAATACTGTTTTATTCAAGATATTTATAGGAATTGCAATAAGTTATCTTGCTATTCTTTTTATAGGATTAATATATCTCTTTTTAAGGAAGAAGAAAAAGAAGAAATAGGAGCTAATTTAATTATATTTATATAATCTAAAAATATATTTATACAATGAAAAGAGCGGTGAAATTTCTTAAGAAAAATTGGGCAATCTTATTGATAATCGTCATCCTAATACTGCTTTTTTCTTATTCTTATCATTCAAGGGGGGTTGTTTATTCTATTGCAAATAGTGACGAGGGTTCTGTAGTGGAATTTGTAGATTCATTCGGTGTTTTTTCTTATATTGTATTTATTTTTCTTGTAATTCTTGAAGTTGTCTTGGCACCAATTCCTGCAATAGCATTGTATGTAGCTGCAGGAGCCTTGTTTGGAACTTTTTTTGGAGGGATTCTTACTTTAATAGGGAACTTAATTGGAGCATTTATTGCATTTTGGATAGCCAGGAAACTAGGAAGAACTTTTGTGGAAAAAAGAGTGGATCCAGTTGCGAGGAAGAAATTTGATAATTTTTGCAATAAGTATGGGGGTTTTTCATTGTTTATTCTTAGAATAAATCCTTTTACTAGTTCAGATTTATTTAGTTATCTTTCTGGTTTGAGCAATATGAAGATTAGGACATTTATCCTTGGAACAGGACTTGGGCTTGCTCCTATGATTTTTGCACAAACTTATTTTGGAGAAGCTTTTGTAAAAACCCATCAGGTGTTGTACGCAGTTTTAATCTGGGCAAGCATAGTTTATCTTTTAGTGTTTGTTTATTTAATTTGGAGGACATTGTCAATGAAGAAAAATGCCCCTGTTAAAGAGACAGCTAAAGAAAAAAGTTAATCTTCTTTAAAGAAATTCAAAACTCTTGAATCCGGACTCATCAGGAAGACTTCGTCTTCCTTAAATCTTAGCCCTCTGTAAATCTTTTGAAGCAGTTCTCTGCGTGCTTTATCCTTATAAAAGCTCCAATATTTTTGAGGATTTGTTCTGTTAAGTATTTTCCAGAATGCATCCTGGACATTGGGATTTGGGAATTTTGTGAATATAATGCTTCTGCATTCATCTCCTGGAAAATCAACCCCCCTTGAGCATTTAGTTGAAAAGAGAATATCAATTTTACCCTCTTTGAATCTTTTTATGTCATGATTTTCTTTGTCTTTATTTTGCATTTCAATAAGGTTTTCTTTGGTTATTATGTTATTTAGATTAAATTTTTCTTTTTCAAATTCATCTGGCAAGTCTGAGAAACTATTAACATGTATTAGTATTGGTTTTTTTGCAACCTCAATGCACTTATTAAGAGCCTCAAGGTATTTTCTCCTTTCTGTTTTTCCAGAGGAAAAATTGGAGTATCTGCAATCCATCTCATACCCTGTTCTTAATATTTTTATCTTACCTGGACTTTCTGTCTCTGCATCAATTATCTTAAATTTTTCTATCCCAAAAATCCCAGAAAGAACTTCACTTGAATGAAGAGTCCCAGACATTAATACAATAATTTTATTCTTATCAATCATTTCCTTGAATTTTTTAGCGAGATTTATTGTAACTATACTTGCTATTAAATTATCTTCCCTCTTATCAAAAATAACATAAGACTCTTCCATAAACTGTTCAAACATTTTTATTGTATTCTCAACATCATAGACATAACTTTCTTCGTCTATTTCATTCATGAATTCAGAATTCTTAAGGAATATTTTAAATAAATCGTACAATCCTGTCTTTTTCAACTCTACAATGTCTTTAGTTTTTATTAAATCATTAATCTTATTGTTTCTTTTTAGATGACTTAATATTTCATTTATTTCTTGCATAATCTGAAAGTTTTCTTCTTCCTTTACGACAGCATGGGTAAGAGAATTTTGAAGTCTGTCAATATTTATATTTCTTTGATTTGAGAAACTATCTAGAAATTCATCACATTCATCTATTATTTCAACTTCTGTAGATGGTTTTCTATTTAGAGCGCTTTCAAGCTTGTATTTGAGAGAATTAAATACAATTATGTCAGAATCAATATATGAATTAAACTGTTCGTAAAAACGGCATCCTTGTTTTCTTCTATAAAAGAAAAAATGTTTGTTTTGTAGTCCCTTATATTTTATTTTGTCAGCGTAGTCTATATTTTTTAAATCATATTCTTCAGGGATGACTGGACTCCAATAAGGACAAACAGGAGCTATAGACATTCTTTTTATGTCGGATGTTTTTTCAAAGTTTCGCGGATTTACTCTCTTGTTTTGTTTGAGGTATTCTTTTAATCTTTCTAGATTTTTTTCTTTTATTTCAATCTTGCAAGGGATATTCTTATTGTCTGCAGATAAGTCCTTTGAGATAAGTCCTTTTAATTTTTCCCTTTTCCCCTCAAAAATATCATATAATTTTGAATTAACCTCTTGTTTTTGCGAGGGGATTGCATTTTTATTATCTTCAATAAATTTGCATACATGATTGTTTCTTCCAGTTATTACAGATATTTTTAATTTTTTATTTTTATCATTAAGAAGATATTTATTTTCTTCATAATCTCTCTTGTACTGCTGCTGAAGAGCTTTGCTCGGAACAATAATAGAGCTTTTTCCTAGTTCTTTGGCTATATTCAAGGCTATAGCACTTTTACCAGTTCCACATTTTCCATGAATGAATATTATTTTATTTCCTTCATTTACTGAATCAATAACTTCCTTAACAACATCTTCTTGAGTCTTTCCATTTGAAAATCTTAAAGGTTTGAGAAATTTCCCATTTTCGTATAAATTCCATGTCATAGGATATCAAGAATTTATGAGAGGTTATAAAATTTGTTGTCAAATTTGGCTATCTTTTATTTTTAACTCTCTCTTATCTTTTCCCAAAACATATGCCCTGGAAAATTCATGTTCATCAAGCAATTTGTATTTACCTAGTCCTATTTTTTCCAATTCTTTCAATAAAACATCTATAAAATCTTCCATCTCTTTGTTTGTTGGCATCCTATCATAACCTAATCTTTCTCTTGCAAAACCAACACTCATAAAGCCTTTTAATTCTATAAATTGAGGAGAAGATTTCTTTATCAGTTGTGCATATTCTCCTGCTTGTTTTGGAAACATATTTAATTCCTTTACTAAATTCATCCTAAAAACTGTTCTGGTTTTTCCTCTTAGTTTTGGAAGAAGTTCTAGAGTTTCATTTAATTTTTCCCAGGCATTTTTTATTGAGCTTCTATGAAATTTGTTATACAATTCTTTGTTTGGAGTATTAATAGAAATATATAATTGGGTAGGAAGCTGCTTCTTTTTTAGCAATTCTTTGAGTTTTTCAGGATATAAACCATTTGTAACCAAAAAAGAAGTTTTTCCTCTTTTTCTAAGCTCTGAAATCAATTCTCCAATATGGGGATATATTGTTGGCTCTCCGGAAAGAGAGATTGCAAATTGTATTGGTTCTTGAGATTCTCTCAATTTTTTTTGATTTGCTTTGCTGAGTTGTTTTTTCTTTGATTTTTTATCAATATTAAACCCTTGAAGAAGTTTTCTCTGAGCATTTATACAAGAATCAATAATTTCTAATGGAGAATCTATCTTTCCTGGAATTTTATTTCCTGTTGTGTATTCAATGGCTCTCCAGCAATGGATGCACTGATTTGGACAATAAAGCGATGGAGTCATCTGACAACATAAATGTGATTTTATTCCATAAAATTTTTCTTTATAACAAACCCCCTCATCACGCAAGGATTTTTTTGTCCATCTGCAAATTTGAACAGCAGAATGTTCATTTTTTCCAGCAATTTCATAATGCTGTTTCTTAAGAAGTTCTTTTACATTTTGAGGAAGCATGATTATTCTAATAAAAGCCTTATTTTAAAACTTATTTTATGAAGCTTATACCCCAGAAGACCATTAATAGAAGGAAAAGGAACAACAGGAAATTTGTAGATATCTTAAACCAGAGTTCAGCTTTCTTCTTGCTCTTTGTCAAACTTAATATTGTCAAATAAAAGAATCTTCCTCCATCAAAGATTCCCATGGGAAGCATATTCATAAGAGCCACACTTATACTTATTAGAACAAGCCACCACAATAAATAATATACAAATAACCAAGCCTCAGATTTAGGTTCATAATAAATATAATTCTTCTTGAAAGAAGATAATCCATCAACTATCTGTCTAAAGACTCCCTTACTTTTTAATTCAACATATCCGACCCCAATCCAGGCTTTTGTAGAATTGTCTGGATCTTTTCCTAAAGTGATATTATAATTTGTAATAATTGTATCATTTATCTTGGTTGTTATTGTTATATTCTCTCCAGGAGAGTATTTTGAAATTTCTTCACCTAATGATACCCAATCTTTTATGCTTGTTCCATTAATCTTTACTATGGCCCCATCAATCTCTGCCCTTATGGCCGGGGAATCATCATATAAAAAGAGATAGATAGTTGCATTCTCTTGCTCTTTTAGTCCAACTTTATTGATTAGATAAATTTTATTTTTGTATTCTATCTCATTTAATCCCTCTGCTTTTGATAGGATTAATAGATTATCATAGGTAGGATTTTCTAGTGAGATATTATTCATAGAGGTTATTCCTGCAAAGGTAACTGCAGAATAAGAATATGTGTTAAATGCTGCTCCTGCTGGAACAAAAGCAGTTGCAAACAGCAATACCATCACCGCAAAAAATAAAATAGCAGTTAATAAATTTGCAAGTGTCCCTGCCGCCAGAACTGCCATTTGTTTGAAAGGGGTGCTCTTCTCCATACTTTTTTCATCCTGCTCAACAAAAGCTGCTAAGAATATTGGAAAGAAGAATGGGAAAAATCCAAATCCAGTAGAGTTTATCTTTATATTATATCTTCTCATAAAAATTCCGTGCATAAACTCATGAGTTATTGCGATTATTGCAAGAATAATTATCCAATATGTGAAATAGAAACTAGGAAGATTAAGATTTGGTACTACCTTATCTATATAGGGTAGTAAGGGAGTTATCGGGGGGATTTTTATTGCTCTAACTATAGAAGGATAAGCAACATAAATATAAATTATCTTTCCAAATAAATAAAGCATAGAGCCCATAAGAAGATATCCAATTCCTATAGAAATGTAACTTAAGAATTTGAGAGTTTTTTTGTACTTTTTTCCAATTCTATCTATTAGCTTCATTCCCCAGGTAGTTTTATATAAAAATAACAACCCCTCTCTTTTCAAATTTTTTCTTTTTAAATAAAGAAAAAAAGAAATGAAAATAACAAAGATTATTAGTAAACCGATATCAATGGCAATAAAATTCATTTTTTCCTCAGATTTTAAAGTAAAATTAGGTTTAAAAGTGTAGCGGTGT
>CAYNWY010000023.1:1733-10275 GCA_964401065.1 Candidatus Woesearchaeota archaeon | reverse complement strand
GTATTTAAGTTTTATGGAGTAACTATTAAATACTAAACCTCATTCGGAGATACTGCAATAAAAGTTATAAAGGGGTTGAGTTTGCGTTCTTTATGGAATATGAAAAAGGATTAAAGCATCCATTTATGTTTGGCTTGAAAACAGCCCTATTTGCTTATCTATTTGCTTATTCACTTCTCTCTTTCTATGTCGGCCATGATTATAATAAGAATAAAGAAAAAAGGATTGAAAAAGGCAGGACCCAGCAATGCCTTACTGTTAATAATTATAAGTTTAATTTAGATGGACAAGAAAAATATCTCATTCTTGTTGGGGAGAATCATCTATATAATGAAAAAGAGAATAAACTGGCTGGTGAAATTGTCAGCTCTAACCATTTCTTTGCCTCAGAATGTGGGGACGATTTGCACGATAAAACTCCTCCGGAAGACATCAAATTTTATAATAAATGGGCCCTGCCTCTAGTTCTTCCTGTATATTTTTATATATTAGGAAGCGGAAGAACTTATCCATCACTTAGTCATATTGCAGAGAAGGAGGGATTTCCTGTATATGCTTTAGAGGATAATTCTGTGCAGTTTCTTTCTTCTAAAGAAAAGAAAGGTTTAGTAAGAAGCGCATTAGTCGGATTATTAATCGCTCCTGTGGAATATTTTGCTGGAAAGAATCAAGATTGTTCTCCTTCAGAAGGATTAAAGAATTCTCCATACAGAGAGGCCCTTCTCACTAAAAGAGACAGTGTCATGGCTGAAGGAATCTTAAAATTATTAGGGGAGCATCAGGATAAAGATACTTTATTAGCAGATGTTGGTCTTGCCCATGTACCAGGTATCAAGGAGAATCTTTCAAAAAAAGTCAAATTGGAAGAAATAAATTAGCTTTCTCAAAACCTTTTTATATGATTGATTGTTTATTTTTAGGAGGTGATTAATTTGGAACAGATATTCATTCAACTAGCAGTCATACTTTTCATGGCATTTCTCGTTTCTTATATTGTCAATTTCTTCAAGCAGCCAATCCTGATAGGGTATATAATAGCTGGAATCTTGATAAGCCCATTCATAATAAAATTTGGAGTCTCAACAGATGTAATCAGTACACTCTCTAAATTTGGAATAGCTTTTCTTTTGTTTATGGTTGGATTCCATCTTAATCCAAGAACAATAAAAGAAATAGGGATTTCCTCCTTTGTTATAGGTTTACTTCAGGTTGCTATTACTTTTGGAGTTTCATTCTTGATTGCTTTCAAGGTTCTTGATTTTGGAATTGTTTCTTCCTTGTATATTGGAATAGCTCTTTCTTTTTCAAGCACGATTTTAGTCATGAAGCTTCTTTCTGACAAGCAGGATTTAGAATCCTTATACGCTAAACTATCAATAGGAATTTTAATTGTCCAGGATATTATTGCTGCTGGTGTCTTGATGTTCATTTCATCAACATCCGGACAAAATACTTTCTCAGCTTTCCCTCTTGCAAACCTGTTTGGCGGATTTGCACTTATAGTAGTGTTATTTTTCTTTGGATTCTTTGTATTGCCTTTGTTTACAAAGAGGATAGCAAAATCACAAGAATTGCTTTTCCTTTTCTCAATATGCTGGTGCTTTGTAATTGCGGCATTGTTTAATTATTTAGGATTTTCTATTGAAATAGGTGCTTTGGTTGCCGGTGTTGTCCTCTCGATAACACCCTATAGTGCAGAGATAAGTTCAAGAATAAGTCCATTGAGAGATTTCTTCTTGATAATCTTCTTTATAATCTTAGGGTTTAATGCAGATTTTTCAAATATTAAATTTATTTTCCTTAATGCACTTGTATTATCTTTGATAGTCTTGATATTAAAACCAATAATAATCATGGCTCTTTCAGCCATGTTTGGATATACTAAGAGGACCAACTTCCTGGTTGGAACGAGCCTGGCACAAATATCAGAATTTTCTTTGATTGTTCTTTTACTTGGAGTTTCTCTTGGACATATTGGAAGCGAGATCTTGCATACAATCATCCTTACAATGATACTCACAATATTCTTGTCTACATATATGGTCATTTATTCAGAGAAGTTTTATGAAAAGATGAAAGGATTTGCAAGCATATTTGAAAAAAAGAATATTAAGACGAAGAAAGAAAGTATGGTTGGAAAAGAATATTATGCCATGTTGTTTGGATATAATAGGATAGGATTTAGCATACTCAATTCTCTCAAGAGATCCAATAAAAAATATCTAGTTGTTGATTTCAATCCTGAAACCGTGTCAAACCTCAATAAGTTTGGAGTTGCTTCTTTATATGGAGATGCTGATGATATAGATTTCTTGAATGACTTGCCTTTGGATAAAGTTCAGCTTGTAGTTTCAACTGTTCCAGACTTTGAAACTAATTCTGTGTTAATACACACTATAAGAAAAATAAATGAAAAAGCAATAGTGATTGTCAGGGCGCACACAATAGATGATGCACTTGAACTTTACAAAAAGGGGGCAAATTATGTGCTTACACCACATTTCCTAGGAGGAGAGTATGTTTCAAAGATGATTATAGACTTAAAAACAGACGAGAAAGGATATGAGCTGGAAAAAGAAAAGCACATAAAAATGTTAAAAGAAGCTGCTAGAAAAGGAGAAGAACATCCTAGAGTTTAAGATATATGTTGTAAACCCCATCACTATTTAGTTCATTAATCTCTTTACAGAATTTCCTAATTTATCTATTTCTAAACCACAATTAGGGCAAAACCAACCACCAAAATTTTTTGGAATTTTAGTTGAAGGAAGTTCGCATTTACATTTTGGACATTTCATATTATTTCGAAGATTAACTAACCTTTAAACCTTTGTTATTTAATCGTCTTCCTTTACTCTTGCTTCTTCCTCTTCTGCTAATTCATCTATATCTTCCAAATCAAATAGAGAGAAGATGAAATCAAAAATTCTTAGCAGTATTTCAATCAAGAAGATTGCAGCAATATATCCTAAAATGTTTTGGAAATATAAGGGCAACTGTACAAATCTTGAGAATATGTCCTGGAAATTAAAAAATCCGCTTTCTGTCATTGCAACTGCCAGAAGAGTAAATGGCAAGAGCTTTGCAAGTTCTTTGGATAGGGTTTCTCTGTAATATGCTGTTGCTCTTATTGCTGCTACTATGACTGTTGAAATCATAAGAACAGTTTGAACTTCAAGCCCTTTTGTTAATAGGAGGAGAAAAAAGGTAAATATAACAAACCAGAAAATTGCCAGGAATGGCAGCAGGAGTATATATTCAATAAAGTAAAGAAGCCCTCCTAAGAATTTTTCCGTAAGAGGATGAGAAGCATTATTGTACTGATTTAAATTAAGTTCTATTATATTTTTCCTTGAAATTATGTGGTATACTTTCCAGACAAAGATGCAAAAGAGAGTGACGAGAACAACAAGAAGGATTATGTTGACAAAGCTTTGAGCCCAGGGGGGCAAACTTGATATTATACTTGTATATATTTCTGTTATTTGAGAACTAAAATTACCCACCCCCGCCATCTATTATCTAGTGTTTTTTATTTTTTAAAGGTTTGTTTAAGTTATTCAGAAGAATTTTCTGTTAGTTGTTTTTCAAGGGATTTTCTTTTTTTATTTGCTATAAGAACATTTATACCAGAAGCACCAAATAAATACAATGTAGATAATCCCATTATTCCAACTGCAGCATTATGAATAGCTCTACCTTTTTTTATTCTATTTTTTAGTCCAGGGACATATTTTTTGACTTCAATGGTTTTGCCTTCTAATTCATTTGCTTTTTGTATGTCATTCTCTTTTACAGCTAAGTAAATCTCATTCATAACAGGGTCTTTTTTTAGTTTGTTAATATAATTAAAGAGACATATACTATCATAAGCAAGCAATGAACAAGCTAACCCTATACCTAATAAACTTATTTTGAAAGTTCTTATAATAGATTTTTCAAATTTATGGTCTTCTTTTGATACTATGTTTTGGTATTCTTCCGGGTCCATAATTTTAACCTATTTTTACCATTAATAAAGATTATTATAATTGTTTTTCAAGGGATTTTTTCTTTCTTACGTATTTGACTAAAGGAATACCCCCTCCTAATAATAAATATAATCCAGATGCCCCACCTATTCCGAGCATCATATTTTGAATATTTTGAATCCTATTTAGGGTAGAAACAGCATCTTTAAAAGTTTTTTCTGTAATAACAGTTTCTTTTTTTGATTGTTCTACTGTATCTCTAATTATTGCTTGATTATATGCAAATAGCTCAGCTGACATAGCCAAACCCAATACGGCTATGCAAGCATTTCTTCCTAAGGTATATTTGAATTTTTTATATTCTTTATCTGATATGTTTTTGTATTCTTCTTTATTCATTGTTTTATCTTAGTTTTACTATTAATAAAGATTATTGTAGTGATTTCAAAATTAAGTTATGCTAAAATCCTAACCTTTAATAGTAGAACTTAACCTTGTAATAGCCTATCAATATGTTAGAAAGTTATTGCATTAACTCAATAAATTTAAATATACTCTTGTATTTACCCATTTCATGATTGATATAAAGCTTATTCGTGAGAATCCACAGCTTGTTAAAGAGAACATAAAAAAGAAGTTTCAGAATGAAAAACTCAAGCTTGTTGATGAAGTCATAGAACTTGACAAGGAGTGGAGAGGTGTAAAGTATGATGAGGATAAATTAAGAAGTGAAAGAAATTCTATATCTCAGAAAATCAATGAGCTTAAGAAAGCAAAGAAAAATGCAGATAAAGAGCTTAGAAAAGCAAAAGAAATTCCAGAGGAGATTGAACAGCTTGGAATAAAGAGGAAAGACATAGAAGAGAAAATAAAATTTATAATGTATAAAATTCCAAACATAATTCATTCTTCTGTTCCATTAGGAAAAGATAGCACTCAGAATGTTGAGCTGAAAAAGATTGGAAAACCAGAAGTTCCAAAATATGAGATATTTAATCATGCTGAGTTAGCTGAAAAGATGGCAGGTGTTGATTTTGATTCTGCAAGAGAAACATCTGGAAATGGTTTTTACTTTCTCACAGGAGATTTAGCTGTTTTTCATTCTGCAATGCTTGCTTATGCAAGAGATTATATGATTAAGCAAGGATTTAGTTATGTAATTCCTCCATTTATGATAAGAAAGAAAGTTGTTGAAGGTGTTATGAGTTTTGCTGAAATGGAAAATATGATTTATAAGGTTGAAGGGGAAGACCTCTACTTAATCGGCACAAGTGAGCATTCCATGATTGGAAGATTTATTGGAAAAACCCTCAGCGGTAAAAACCTTCCAATAACTCTCACGAGCTACAGTCCATGCTTTAGAAAAGAAATTGGTGCTCATGGTATGGAAGAAAAAGGCTTTTACAGACTGCATCAATTTGAGAAACAAGAGATGATAGTTATCTGCGAACCTGAAGATTCTTATAAATGGTATGAAAAGATGCTGAATTTTACAGTTGATGTTTTCAAAAACTTGGATATTCCAGTGCGAGTTCTTGAGATTTGTTCAGGAGACCTCGCAGACTTGAAAGCAAAGTCTGCTGATGTTGAAGCATGGAGCCCCCGCCAGAAAAAATATTATGAAATAGGCAGCTGCTCAAACCTCACAGAAGCACAAGCAAGGCGTCTCGACATAAAAGTCGAAAGCAAGGGAAAAAGATATTTCCCACACACACTCAATAATACTGTTCTTGCATCACCGCGTGCATTAATAGCATTAATGGAAAACAACCAGAACAAGGATGGAAGCATTAAAGTGCCGAAGGTGCTTCAGCCGTATCTTGGGGGAAAGAAGATGATTGGGGAAGTTGGGAAGAAATAATTATCCAGCAACTCTATATTTATCTATTTTCATATAGTTAACAACTATTAACATTTGTTTAATAGTCCTTTTTAAATATAGAGAAAAGTTTAAATATAACTAAATAGATATAATATTATATCTAAAAAGGTATAATAAAATGCTGACAAAAACACAGGAAAAAATACTTGAAATATTTGTATCAAAAATAAACTGCAAGTTTAGTATAAATGAATTGTCAAAATTGCTTGAGAAACCCTATCCATTAATTCATCGTTCTGTAAAAGAGCTTATTAGAGAGAAATTTATTCTTATAGATGAAAGAAAACTCTTATATTTGGACTATAAATTAAATTTAACAGAACTTTCATTTATAGAGTCAGAAAGAATCAAAAAAGCCTTAGCAAGAAATAAGGCAGTTTCATTATTTATTAAAGATTGCTTAAATGAAATAAATGAAGATTTTTTCATTTTCTTGATATTTGGATCATTTGTAGAGGAAAAGAAGTTCAATGACTTGGATATTATGATTATCTTGGAAAATGCAAGTAAAATAAATAATACAGAGAAACTTATTCATAATATTGCTTTAAATTTTTCTCTTAAAGTGGATATAAATGTTTTAAGCAAAGAAAGCGCTTATGAAATGCTTTCAAAAAGAGAACAATTAAATATATTGAATGAATCCTTAAATAAACACTTAATAGTTTTTGGAGGAGAAAACTATTATAAGATATTATCCAATGCTAGGAGATAAGCAATTAGAAGAAGCGAAAAATAATGCAATCAAAAGCATAAATAATGGCAAAATTATAAAGACAAAAGAATCAAAATATATTGATTTCTTTATTAAAAATTCAAAAGACTCATTGGATTCTGCAAAAATTCTATTAGAAATCTCTGTAAATAAAAAAGCAAGGGATTATCTGGGTTTGCCTAATTTTAATGGATTTTTATGGGTAATAAATTCAAGTTATTACTCTATGTTTTATATGGCAAGAGCATTATTGGAAAGTATAGGTGTGAAAATAAAAACTGAAGAATCTGTTCACTTTTTGGTATTTAATGCATTAGTTTATTATTTTTATTCTAATGGAAAATTAGAAAGACATTTTATAGAAGATTTTGAAAATGCACAGCAAGAATCCTCACAGATATTGGGAAAAGAAAAGGCAAAGGAAATGATAAGCGACTATTCCAATGAAAAAGAGAAAAGAAGTAAATTTACTTATGAAATTGGAGAAATAGCCATGAAAGCTAAGGCAGAAACTTCTTTGGAGAGAGCAAAGAAGTTTAATGAAGAAATTAGAAAGATGTTGGTTTAACTACAATAATCAATAAAAACTTCCTTCTCCCAACATGATTCTATGAAAATCAAAGATTTTCTAAGTCCTCGCTTTGCTCCGGATACAAAACCCTGTAGGAGTTTTGCATAATGAAGATAAAAGATATGCCTGATTCTTCAAGATTAAGGGAGAGGTTTTTGAAAGTGGGGGCGGAGGCGTTGAGTGATGGGGAGGAGAAGAAGAGGGAAAAATTAATGATATCAACGAACAAAACATTTATAAACTTAATCAGTATATTGGTTATATGATAGAAAGCAGTATATTTACTGAAAAGGAATTGGAAGTTATAGATAAAAAAATAGCCAATAAAAAGCTAAACCAGGTAGATTCCAATTATCTCTACAAATTCATAAGACCAAAGATTAGAGAAATTGCCTCAATAGATGCTAATTTATTGTTAAATAAAATGGAATATAATCAAAAGATAAAGTCAATTGAAGATAGAATAAAGAAAACAATACTTGCAAGTTTAGATGTTAAAGCAATAGTTCTTTATGGTTCTGTAATCCAAACAAATTACAAAGAATATAATGATATTGATATTATAATTGTGATTAAAAAAGATATATCTCCTCCTAAGGAAAAATACAAGAAAGCCCTAGAAATAAGAAAAACTCTAGAGAAATACTCTATTAGAGCAGATATAGAGATATATAGTGAGGCTTTTCTACAGGAGATTTATCCTTCTAGTCCTTCACTTATTTATCAGCTAAAAGATTGTAAAGTTATTTATGGAAAATTAAATCTTAAAAAGAATGTCAATCTCTATAATATTCACCTCCAGATGAAATTAGATTGGAGTTATCTTGATGATGGTCCTCAAGGGATTGATATTTACAAAGCATTAAGAAATACAGTTCTTGTCAGGCTTTTGCTTAATCAAATAGTAGATAATCAAAAATTAAAAGAGTCTTTAAATAATGAATTAGGAAAGAATCTTATTGAAAGATTAAAAAACAATAAAGAATCTAAACTAGATAGGAAAATTGCCCTAATGTTTTTAAAAGAACTAACTGAGAAAACAAGAAAGGAACTGGGAAAAGTATCATGGGAAAAAATAAACTTATAAAATCCTTGGGAAAGAGAATTGGAAATATAGTTATCCATAAAATTCTAATGAAATATACCAATAAGCCTAATTCTGTAAATTTTCTAAAAAGCGAGGTGGAAACCTACAGAGATAATGTCATGGAATCTTCCCAGGAGTTTAATTGGAGTGACAAGGACAAATCAGAGATAAAATCCCTGGCTTTAGAAAAATTTAAGAGGGATATGGAGAAGTACTATGGTGATGTTAAGTTTCCTGAAAAAGAACCTGAAAGGTTGATAGATGAGACGATTGAAGAATGCTTGCCTTAAATAGAGAATAATAATCAATAAAAACT
>CAYNWY010000023.1:0-1633 GCA_964401065.1 Candidatus Woesearchaeota archaeon | reverse complement strand
ATAATAATCAATAAAAACTTCCTTCTCATATGTTCTTCTGCATGAAAATCAAAGATTTTCTAAGTCCTCGTAAACTCCGGATACAAAATCCAGAGGATTTTGCATAATGAAAATTCTGGATATTCCAAGGGAAAATAGACCAAGGGAGAGGTTTTTGAAACAGGGGGCGGGGGCGAGGAGAGAGGAGGAGAGGTTAGACGATATTTATAAAACCTAAATCACATGTTTTTGGATGAAAAAAAGAACAATAAACTTAGTTTTAATTTTTATACTCCTCTTTATATTTGTATTAATACTTGAATTTTTTCTCTTATATATCTTTACTCATCCATCCCAAGAAAAAGGGGTAAATAACAAATCTCATGAATTAAATTTTGAAGTTTATATTATAAATAATTTAACTACATCAGAAAAAGTTTATGCCTATTTTGAAGAAAGTAATAAAATTTGGAACCAATATAATATCTCAACAAGAATTAAGAGTATAAAAAATGTTAATTTAAATTTGTCGGAAGAAGAAAAGAGTTTTTTATTTAATTATCTTGCTTATGAAGAAAATGATTCAGAGTGTGATACAAAATATATGCCTATAATTGATAATATAACAAATAAATCAAATAATTTAAGGGGGATATTCGTAGATAGAGGCTCATCTGATAATGCTGGAAGAGGATGTGTATGTAATTGCTCTTTTGTATTAGTGGATGTGGATAAATTATTATCTTTAATGGACTTTACTGGATTGAATCTTGCACATGAAACAGGACATCTTCTTGGGTTATTAGACATATATGGGAAACAGAATCTAATGAACCACCATTTACTTATGAAATCTTTAAAATCCCATTTTTTAAATCAAGAACAGGTAAATATTGTTCAAAATAGACTTAATGATATGTTAGAGGAAGGACTCCTTTTAAAAATATCAAATATCTCATTTTATAATGGCTTTAATCAGTAATGCAAAAGGTAGAAGAGAAGATGAGACTCCTTCTGGCTATGAAAGACTTTTTGGAAATAGACAATTAGGGATGTTAATGAGTAAAATTCAATCTGCTGTAATTTCAACAGGTCTTGAGTTAGAGGAAACATTAGCAAACCAAATAAAAGATACAAAAGGAATTTCTATACAAAAAATAAACAAAGAGAATAGAGTTTTTAAAGGAATTAAAAATGGACACGATATAATTATAGATTGTGTTATAGAAAAAAATAATAAATTTATGTTAATAGAAATTAAAGACGGAGATACCTTTGATACTAAAAAAGTTGCTGGTGAAGTTGAAAGTTTATTAACAGCAAAAGAACATCTAATTAAGACTCATAAATTAAACGAACAAGATGTTTCAGTGTTCTATTGTAGTTTTAATGCAGCTTCTCACGAACAAATAGAAATAGGAGCGAAAGGATTATTGCCTAAAAATTCGGCTATGACAGGACAAGAATTTTGTAAATTGATTGGTTTAGATTTTAATAAGATTATTCAAGAAAGAAAAAAAGACCAACAAGAAAATTTAAATTATTTTATATCTGAATTGAAGAAGATTCCAGAAATACATTCTAAATTTTAATAATCTAAGGATTTTTTAGTTTATAATACCAAGAAGTTTAAGAATTACTTGTATAATAAAAT
>CAYNWY010000022.1:0-10301 GCA_964401065.1 Candidatus Woesearchaeota archaeon | reverse complement strand
AGTATAAACAGCATTTGTTGTGTTCAATGTATTACATCCATTTATCTTTTGTACTATGCTTTCATTATCAGCCCAAGCAGAAGCCATACTTAAAAAACTCAAAAATACTAGAAACATAAAAACTATTTTTAGTTTCATTTTCACCTTTCTTTTATATTTTTATAGAATAAATAGGAACTTATAAATGTTTTTAAAATGTTTTTTAAGAAATATAAAATTACCTAATTACAATTTCCAATCCATCTCTGTGTTTTAATTTGTGCTCTTTTCCCCAAGCCATTTTTGTTCTAGCATCAATTGCTTTTATGAAATTATTTCCAAAGTCAGTATGTAGGTAGTATGCAAAATCAAGAGCAGTTGTTCCAGGAGGCATCAAAAAGCAATCTGGGAGGATATTTCCCTTGCTGTCTGTTAATTTATTCGCTGAAGCAGGAAAGATTGCAATATATTTGAGAAAATCAAAAACAGCAGAATTCAAAACATGTTGAACTCCTGTCCCATACTCATATTTTTCAAGAACTTCTTTTTTTATTTTTTCAAGAGCTTGTTTTTGTTTTTCACTTAACTCTTTCAATATCTTGAATTCCCTATCTCCAGGAATATATTCAATTAAACCAGCTTTTGCAGCCTGCCTCAATGCTAATTCAGAATCAGCGGAACATGGAATAACTAAATATTCTGGAAAATTCTTTTTTATTTTCTTGTAATTCTCCTCTCCTCTTTCCATATCTACTTTGTTTGCAGCAATAATCATTGGTTTGCTCTCTTTTCTCAATTCAGATGCGAATTTCATGAGTTGCTCTTCATTCCAGGTGCTCGCTTTTTCTGGTAGATTAACCCTGCGTAAAACATCTTTTACCTGCTCTTCTTTAACTTTCAATCCAGAAAATTGTTTTGCAACTGCTTCTGAAAATTTAACTTTTGCAATTTCAGCGGTTCTTGCAAACCCTTTCCAGGCTTTCATTAATATATTGCAGAACCATTTATTTAATTCATCCTCTAAAAATTCAACATCATGTATGGGATTGTAATTTTCTGTTTGTTTTCCTTCTGCATCTGTTGTCCCAGAAACATCAACGATATGGATGAAAACATCAGCTCCCCGTAAATCATCTAAAAATTGATTTCCTAAACCTTTTCCTTCAGAAGCTCCTCTGACAAGCCCAGCAACATCCATTAAATCAATTGGGACAAATCTTTTATGATTTATGCAAAATCCATGATCTGGGTGGCATTGTGTATTGAATTCTTTGTCAATGCAATCTACTTTAACATAACCGACTCCATGATTTGGAGCAATCGTAACAAATGGTCTGTTTCCTATTTCTACATTAGCAAGCGTACTTGCCTTAAAGAATGTACTTTTGCCACAGTTGGGCTTACCAATCAAACCGATTAACATAAAATAACTCCATGAAATAAGTTTTTATATTTTAGTATATTGGATTATCTAAGCCCTCATAGTTCAGTCAGGATAGAACACAGGTTTGCGGAATCTGTAACCGAGGTTCAAATCCTCGTGGGGGCATTATATAGAAAGTGTTAATGTTTAGAGTTTTTTCTTCTTCTAAAAATAAAAAATATTACCAAGATTATTAGAGTTGAAACAACACCAATCAAAATCCAGGTTTTAGTTCCAAACTTGAAACCTGTTTTTTCCTCACCCCCTCCAAGACCTTCCTGACCAGTCTCCTCTTCTTCTCCAACTATCTCTCCAGTTATAGAAGCTGTAATTTTCTCTCCAACTTTTTTTATTGTTAAACTTGTTTTATTAGAGGTCATATTAATAGAATTCAGCTTAACACTAATATCATAAATATTATCATTTGTTAATTCAAATTTCTTTTCTGCTCCTATTATAAGTATTGCTATTTGTGGTATAGAAGAAACATTTATTGTAGCTGTTGTTGAGCTAAAACTTTCTAAAGTAACATAATGAGTTTCATTTTGTATTGTAAACTTAATTTTATCATTTTTAGCAAGCTCTTTAGTATATCCAGAAATTAATGCTGTATCTGTAGCAATGTAAATTCCCGCTCCTGCTGCTTCGCCTCCATCATCACCTCCACCGCCAGGAGTCCCGCTTGCTGGAGGACTAGCTGCTGGAACACTTAAAGTATAAGCAGAAAAACCCATTGAAACAGGAACTTTGCAGACTGTTCTGGTTGAATTTCCAGAACAACTCACGTAAGCATCAACATCTTGCCCTTTATTTCCAGAATCATCTGTCCAATTGAAAGTATTACTAGTGCTGTAAGCTACAGGAATAGTAATTTCAATATAATCCATAGCCCCGCCCAAATGCAAATCATTAATCAGTTTATTCCATTTTTTTAGTGTGGAATTCATTCCTATAATATCTTTAGTAGTATTACAAACAAACGCATTGCTCAAATCAATTTTAGTTGGATCAAGAATATTCACTCCAAAAAATCCAATGGACATATCTGAGCAATGGATAGTAAAATTAATATTTTTTGTCACAGAGGTATTTGTTTTAATTCCAACCTCATAATTCACTCCTCCAAAGCTCTCACTAAAGTTATACCCTGTTTTGTTAAAAGCAGGTATATCTACTGTATATCCATCAGGCAGTTCCATCTTAAATATAAATGATTTATCTACTGCAGTAGTTTTGGTTGTGAAATTAGAGCAAGCAGAAACAGCACAATTGTTTGAAGAATCACAGACAGTAATCTTATAGTAATAAACAGTGTTGTTAACTAATACATAACCAAGGGTGTCTTGAATTAAATCAACTGAGTGAAATGGCTTAAAATTAGCATTTGCTTGATACCCGGTTCCAGCATCAATTAAAGTGATATTTGCAGTAGTACAACTAGAATCATTAAGATAAAAACTTAAATTCAAATTAGAAGGTTCATTTGTATCAACTCTTACAAATGCAGCATCAGCTAATTTTTCTACCTCGCTAAACATCACAACAGGAGCAGTTTTGTCATTTGTATTTGTAGTAAAATTAAATGCATTAGCTCCGGCACAATCAGGTATGAAAACACAAAAAGGATCGTCGCAATCAACTAATCCATTTTCATCATCATCAACACCATTTTTACATTCTTCAAAAACATTGAACCCAAACTTTTGGAAATTCTTACATTTAGGATCTTTAGCATTTGCTGGATTTGAGCAATCTATAAATCCGAAATCAACTGTTCCAGGTGTATAATAACCCGGACCAACACTATCTTCAGGGGTTGTTCTCGATCCATCCTCTCCTGCACTAACAATAAATATTCTCATATTCGCAGTTTTATTATATTCTGCAAAACTTTCAATATCTTGTTTAGAAACAGCAATCATAACTCCTGAGATTTCACCACAACTTAATTTCTTGCTTGTCGTTACTAATGCATTTGTAGGATTCCAGATTCCACTAGCACACCTCATTAATTGTTTTGTTTCTACAATGCCTGTGCTTGTATTTCTAGAAATATAATTAATCATGAAATCAAAACCAGTTAAATTAGCTCCTGAAACAGGCACAGCTACACACCCATCACTTGAATTTCCATCTGTATCTAAATACCAATAGAATTTGCCAGTTTTATTTCCAGTACCTTGCGTCGGCATTCCTTGACCCATACCTCCGCCAACCATTTGACCATTGCAGATAATAGAATCACTTATATTGAAAATACCCGCACCGAAATTAAAACCTTCATTATTTATTCTTATACCCATACCAAGCATATCTACTGAACCATCAACCCCGGATTCTGCAGCTCCATTTATATTTCCATCATCCATTGCTAAATGAATAATATTTCCTTCCATATCTCCAAAATGTTCAAATTCTGATTTATCCATACACCATCCTTCTGATTCTGTTGCAGATAAATTATTATTAGCATAACTATCATTTTTATAAGTACAAGTAATATTCTTTGTTAAACATCCTGTTTCATTTCCATTATATTGTGGACAACCACTCATCCCCCCTCCTCCACCAGATGTTCCCATCATCATAAAAGTAGTGGGTTGGCAAGTTGCACTCATGTTTTTCCACTGACACAATCCTGCAAGAGTCGCATTCTCACAATTTGTCTGATTCCAATTAGTATTCATACAAGCCACATTACACCAGCCACCAGTCATAGAATAATTATCTGACTGCCAAGTACAATT
The DNA here is from genome assembly GCA_964401065.1 of Candidatus Woesearchaeota archaeon. Lineage (GTDB taxonomy): Archaea > Nanobdellota > Nanobdellia > Pacearchaeales > GW2011-AR1 > MWBV01. The sequence continues at coordinate 6,152 of CAYNWY010000022.1, read as the reverse complement.
TGAATTAGCACTACAAGTAGTAGAATTCAAATCCATACAGACCGACATAGGAGCATAATCACACCAGCCACCAGTAGCACCTTGCCAACTATTATTTTTCCATTGACAATTTCCTGCAGCTTCAGCACATGTAGTCTCATCACTATAACTCCAACAACTAGATGCATCCATTTGAGTCATGTTCATCTCACACCAAGCATTTGTTCCCATAGAACTAGATTCATTAGTGCATCCTGCTGTTTGCCCGCAAGCAGTAAGATTATCTCCAAACTTCCAACAATTAGCTCCAGGCATATCACACCAGCCATCAGCATTCCAAGTATCATTTATCCAAGTGCAATTCAATCCTCCAAATGCAATAGTATTGTTGCATGTTTGTTTTGTAGTTTTAGCAAAGCAATCCCCTCCAAAACTACTTCCTCCACAAAAATTATCAAATCCACAATCAGGGTCTGCACAATCAATTAATATATCAGAATCATCGTCAACACCATTAAAACAAATTTCTCCTGCAAATCCATTAGTCTTACATAAACTAAAAGTAGGGTCCCAAGTACAATTCAATGCACTATTAATACAAGAAGTAGTATCATAACAAGAGAAACAATCAGAACTACATGTTTTCTTAGTTTTATCAACACAATATCCTCCTTTAATTAAATTATTAGTATCATTAACCCACTTACAACCAGTTCCATTATTAGCCATGCTTCCTTCACAAGCTGTTTGAGGATCGCCCATAAAGTTACATCCTTCGCATTCTATATTGCAATCTTTTGATCCTCCGCTTTCCATTTCTTTAGGATAATCACACCATCCAAGTTTATTGAAAGCTTTTGTTCCAGTAGTATCATTTATCCAAGCACATCCACTAGGCTGACCACCAACAGCAACAGAAGCTTCACAAGCTGCTTCTGCAGCAGCAACATTTGCCCAAGCTGTTCCATTATTCTGAAATTCACAAGCCCAACAAGAAGTATCACAATTTCCCTTATTTCCTTGCCCATTTCCCTGATCAATATTAAAAAATCCAGTCATCTCACACCAAGAATCTTGTTTTAAGATAACATCATCAACATAATATTCAGTTGTCCAAGTTCCTCCAGCAGAAGTACAAGAGAATTGACTGTTAATAATTCCAAAATCCGTTTCTCCTCCTGAACCACCAAAAACAGCATTGCTATTGAATGTACAATTTTGAATTGGATAAGTTGTATTCTGCCATATGCAAGGCATCATAAAATCATTTGCTAGTTGTATACAAACAGTATAATTATTTTTAGCTATTGGGTCTTCGCAATATTGTGCAGGAGGCGCAGATTTTTTTTCAGAAGAAGCTCCTGCTTCACAATAAGGTCCAGTGATATTTGCACTACTGTTCCATTTACAATTTGGTAATGGTCCGTAGTTACAAGCAGTTTTTAGTTGAATATCAGCACAAGCCAAATTAGCACTATTGTTTGCATTTATATAAGAAGTATTTACATCCCCTTTATCATGACCTTCACAAAAACCTATTTGTTTATTATAACAAATATTTTCTGCACTGGCATTAGTTATACCATAATCACCATCTCCAGTAACGCAATAAGCACATCCAGTAATATTTCCACAAACCCTAGGTTGATTATCTGCAAACCAACAATGAACATCTCCAGCAAACATAAAACCACCGCCACCTCCTACAAAATCTCCAGTAGGCATTACACAATCACCAGTAGAATTATACCAACCTCCTGCACTAAAACAAGAATCACTATCATTATAAAATCCAAAACCTCCAGTTCCATATATTTCTCCAGAACAAGCAGTTCCTGTCCAATTGCAAGGCATCATTAGACTTTGTTTTACATAAGTACAATTTTCCTCACCAATTATTTCTGAACATGTCTTAGTATTGCACCATCCCCCTCCAACACTATTATTAGTATAAGAACAACTTCCCTGAAGTGCAACTTTACAAGCAGTTTCATTATTATCATAATTCCAACAACCTATATTCTGACAACACCCAATATCGTCGGTAGTAGCAGAAGGATTTTTATTTTGTGCATCTACTAAAGTTTTAATATAACACCAAGGGTCTTGATTTTGATTATTTGCACTCCATTTGCAGGTTCCCCCTCCCTGTGCAGCACAAGTGGCTTTATTTCCATCATAATTCCAACAACCAGTTGAAGAAACACCTCCCCAACTCACATTATTTGAAGTCCAATTCATTACACATCCTCCTGAAGGAGCCAATGTGTTATTAGGAAAATAATTATTCATCCACATGTCCCACATACAACTTGTACCATAATTATAATAATCTTCAATACATGCACTTTCATTAGTTCCAGCATACAACCAGCATCCTTTGTCCTTGCAACAACCAGCAGAATTTAAACACCAAGAATCTTCAGCTTGGGTTCTCCAGACACAATCGAATCCAGAATTTATGCATGCACTGGAATTTGTCTCAGAATAAGTCCAACAATCTTCAGCAGAAACATTTACAAGATTTAATAAAATAAATATTAAAGACAACACAAATATATATATAAAAAAACAAATTTTATTGTTTTTCACCATCTTTCTATATGTTTATAGAATAAATAGGAACTTATAAATCTTCTTAAATCTCGTGGGGGCATTAATCCTTAAAAACCGAAAGATTTATATAGCAATTATAGTTACTATATAACATGGAAAAAACAACTATACAAATAAACTTTGAAACTCTTGAAAGATTGAAATCTCTTAAAAACTTTGAAAGACAATCTTATGATGAACTCTTAAATAGTTTAATAAATAATTGTGAAGAAGAACGTTTAAGTGAAGAAGAAATTAATGAAATACAAAAAGGTTTGGAGGATGTTAAAAAAGGAAGAGTTTATCCTATTGAAGTTGTTGCAAGAGAATTAGGAATTGCACTAAAATAAAATGTTTCAAATTGAATTAACTGAAACATCAAAAGATTTTCTTAAAAAACTGCAAAAAAAGGATGCTGAAATAATTTTAAACAAAATTTACTCAATTAGAGAAAACCCTTATAGATTTCTCAAAAGACTAAAGGGTGAAAAGCTATGGAGATTAAGAATTGGAGATTACAGAGCGATAGTTGATGTTATTATCTCTATGAATAAAATTATTGTGATTAGAATTGGTCATAGAAAGAACATTTATGATTAATTTTCTTACATCAAGAGGAAAAAGTGGGAGAGTTAATCCTTAGGATTAAGTAATCGTGGGGGCATTCATTTTAGATTTCTAAAATTACATATTCCCTTTTGAGATTGCATAAGCCCTTGAATTAATTTCATGTGAAACCCATGCCTTAAGGTTTCTTGTCCATGGTTGGACAGATAGTTCATCAAAAGGGACATCAGAGGTATCAGGAATCAGAATTTTACAGTCATAATTGTGATCTTTCGCACTTTTTTCTAAAGTCTTTCCACATCTATATGTATGCATTGGATGAGCAAAAATAGCGATTTTTGAATAGTTTCCTAAACCTCTGTCAAAGAACATATCGGAAACCCCTCTTGTTCCAAGATAATTTTCTCCAGGCTTTGCAATATGTTTTGAATTTATTTGGATTCCATGATTTTCTAATAAAGAATCAGCAATCTCCTGCTGAGCAAAAATATTTTCAAAACCAATCTTAGAATTTTGAGCTTTAAAATTGCTTATCAAATTAGCCATTGCATCGTTACTCTTTCCAGGATAAAAATAAGAAGGATCATACTGGTTTCCCCCTCCCCCTCTTTTTTGAGGGCCAAATCCGAATGAAAATGCAGCTATAGACTCTGTATCCAAGAGTTCTTCAATTGAAGAAGGTTTTACTATCCAACCGGATAAATCTTCAGATATATTATCTCCCATTTTTAATCTCTCCTTTGCTTCTTTTATTATTTCTTTTTCAAAACAGTGCCACCATCTGGATGATTTATTCAGTACAAAATCTTTACCCTTACAATCAAACCATCTCATTTCCCCTTCATTTCCACCAAAACTCCCATAATCAATAAAACGGAAATATCCTTTGTTACAATTAAAGAATTCAACTTCTACACTTCTATCAAAAGAATAGTAATCACAAAGCCGACAATCTCCCATATCTCGAGCTATTTCTTCTAATGTCACCTCCAATATCTCTTTATAATCTTTATCAGAATTCTTATCCTGGCTATCTTCCATGTTTCATAAAGGAGGATGCAATATATAAAATGAAGATACAACTTTTTAAGACAAAAAGATATTTAATATTATAAAAATACCTTATTGTAATAAAAATATTATTATTTTGTTATTTAAGGAATATTTATAAATTATAATTACCTATTATAATAATGATAAACGAGAATCTGGATAAGAAAGATTACAAGATTCTATCAGAGCTAGACTTGGATTTCAGACAGCCTTTTTCTAAAATAGGCAAGACAGTAGGTTTATCAAAAAATTCTGTTGCGTTAAGATTTCCAAAGCTAAAGAAGTTCATGAGCCATAATATTACAGGAATTAATTATCTGGCACTTGGTTATAGAATGGTAAAAGTTTTTTATAGTTTAGCCACCTATGACGAGATAATTGAGAAGGAGATTATTGAAGAAACCAAAAGAAACAAAAACATTTTATGGGCAGCTAGATTATTTGGAGATTACGATTTAGAAATCTGCATGCTTGTTCAAAACATAGATGAATTAATATTGCAAATAGGCAGATTTGAAAAAAGAATTATTAGGATAATAAACCATAAGGAGATATTACTTATAGAGAAAGAATTTTTTAACAAATACTACTTTCTGCATGAGCCAAACAGGAATAAAATACAAACCCTGACAAAATATGGTAAAATAATTAGTCTTACCAATACAGAGAAGAAAATCCTTTTGATACTCAGACCATCCCCAAGAGCAACAATAATAGAGATAGCAAATAAATCAGGATTAACATCAAAGACTGTTTCGAACAATATAAATCAACTTAAAAAAAAGGGAATAATCTTGGGTTTTTTTCTTTCATTAGATTTAGCTAAGTTCAATTATGAGGTTTATAAACTTCTTATTCAGATTCAAAATATACATAATCTGGAGATATTTGAAAAGAATCTATATTCAATTAGTAATATGAAACACCTATCAAAAACAATTGGCTTATCGGATTATGAACTAGATATTTATGCTGAAAATTTAAGCAAGATACATGAGATAATTGATAATCTTAAAAATAAATTTCCAAAAACAATTAAAAAAATAGAAATAATTACCCATGGGAAGAGACTTATAACAAATAAAGAAGGATTTTTAAAATAAATCTCTTGTGATTGTAATAATTCTAGCAGTTATCTTAGTCTGGGGATTGATTGGAAGTGGGGGGAGTTAATATCCATAAAGATAATATCTTTTCTTTTTCTGTCTCTTATCTGAAAAGAGTACTATAATCAATATGGCAGCAACACCGAGAAGTATAATGACTGCAAAATTCATACCAAACTTATTAAAATTGCTAAAGGAGATTAAAAATGAAGAATAAAAAGCGCATTCTAATGCTGAATTACGAATTTCCTCCGTTGGGGGGGGTGGGGGAATAAAATGAAAAGCAGCAATATTTACACAACAAATGAATATATTAAGAAAAATCCAACTCTTGATAAAGAGGATCCTCCTTGGAAGGTAGAAAAGATCATCCCATTAGTAGATATGTTCATTAAAGACATAGATAAAAAAGAAATAAAACTCTTGGATGTGGGGGGTGGAGCAGGATTAATCTTAAAAGAAATAGCAGATTATATAAGAAAAAAAGGGATAAAGGTAAAGAAATATAGTTTAGATTTAAGTCCAGGGATGTTAAAAATTCAAAAGAAAAATAACAAAGATATAAAGAAATTATTAAATGAAGATATAAAAAAGACTTCTCTAAAGAATAAAGAAATAGATTTAACTTTAATGATAGATGTTTTAGAACATGTTCCAAATCCAGAAGAAGCCTTAAAAGAATTAAGAAGAATATCTAAATATGTCATATTTAAAGTCCCTTTAGAAGATAATTTATCTTTAAACATCATAAATTTTATTGAAAAAATTCATAATGCTCCTGAAAAAGTATCTGTTAAAGCAATAACTGATTTTTTTGATTCAAAGATGATGTTATATGAACTTGGATTATCC
>CAYNWY010000021.1:0-10489 GCA_964401065.1 Candidatus Woesearchaeota archaeon | reverse complement strand
TTCTAAGATTTACAATAAAATGGCCCCGATGGGATTTGAACCCACGACAACTGGATTAAAAGTCCAGCGCTCTACCAGGCTGAGCTACGGAGCCATGTGCAACTTCATAGGCTCATGTTACCTTTCTACCATTGTAGGTTCTTTTCTAAAGAACCCCATGAGCTACGGAGCCATTAATAAAAACATCCTAAAATACTTTATAAAATTATCCAATTTACAAGAAATTCTTTAACTTTTCACTAAAATCTTCCTCGCTCATTGCACCGACAAAATTAGTTATAACTTTTCCATCCTTGAATAAAACAAAATTAGGAATTGAAGAAACATTAAATTTCTGAGCAATCTCGTGTCCATCTTCTACATTAACTTTTCCAAATTTTACCTTCTTACTAAATTTTTCTGCAACATCTTCAACAATTGGTCCCATCATAACGCAAGGCATGCACCAGTCTGCATAAAAGTCAATTAGCACTGTTCCTTCTTTTATGAATTCATTGAATTTTCCGTTAGTTAATTCAGTCACCATCTTTTTTATAGAAATAGTGTGTTTTTAAAATTGTTGGTTTTACTTAGCCTTGTTTAGTGTTTAATTTTTAGTCTCATCTAGCATTTTATTTGCTGCTACATTAAATAGTTTTTCTTCAATACTCTTTATTCTAGCACTTTGCAAATCCTTGTGCATTGCTTCATTATAATTTTTAATTTCCTGGTTGACTTTCCTGCATTTTGCACCTTGATAATCAAGTTCAGGGCAAAAACCAACATAATGACATTTAGGAGAAATTAACCTTGATACTTGCTCAGGAAGAATTCCTTTTACAATCTTAGCCTCTTTTTCTGTTATCTCCTTCATCTCAGCTTCAGCAGTTCCGCATAATCTCAAGGACATATATCCTGTTGTAAGATTATACAAATCATAATTCTTAACATTCATCATCTTAATTCCTCTTGGAACTATTGCAAGAGCCTCGCTCTCTTTTACTCCTGACTTGACTAATGTTTCATAAATCATAATAGAATCTGCAAAGGCATCTATCCACATCTTGAAATTTTGATTATCCTTCTCTACTGAATTAGGAATAGATAAGACTTTTTTCCAATGATCTACTCTCTCTCCTTCTAACCACTCAAAATCCACTACTGAACTGGCCCTCTTTACAGCATGATAGATTGATTCTGTATCTTGAGAAAGTGTTCTATGCCTCTTTACTTCACCCCAAACTCTCCAGGGAATATTTGAAGCAATCTTTATGTTAACTGTTGAATTAAAATCTCCAACAATTTCTTCCAAATCACCTAAAAGATTTTTCCATTCTTCCTGAATACGCACAGGATTCAAGAATATTTCATTTCTTTTCTCAAAATAATTCTTTAATCTTCTTTCAAGTTCAGGACTTTTTTGAATCTCTGAAGATATTAATTGAGGAGAATAGAATGGTTCAAAATGCTCCCATCTATCTGATTGAAGTATTTCCTCTGCATAATTTTTATTCACTCCCTTGACATCTCTGAATATATTTGGATGTACACACCCTGTTCTTGGAGCTTGTTTTCTTGCCTCATAAATTGTATTCATCCCATGTTCTTTAACAAAAGTCTCCAATTGGAAGATAACTTCTTTTCCTTCTTCAGGCATTGCTTCTGGGTCTCTCTCTGCAAGTTTTGAAAAATGAATGAAAGTTTCAAGAGGCATAAACATGAATCCTCCCCCTTTATGTCCATATTGAACAATCTTTGCTGCTTCTTCTTTTGGAACTCCTCTGTCTTGTAAAGCAATATAAGTATCAATGTTCATTTCAGAGCGTTTTAGATATAAATCTGTCAATTTTTTCCCTTTGTCTACAATTGCTTTTGGAATAACAATTGCTTCTTTAGTTATTGGAACTCTTCTTCCAGAAGGCATAAGTGAACTTCCAAAAACAGCAGTTGTAAATATGGAATCCACAAATTTTGAACTATCTCCCTCTATAAAACTCCAGAATCCAGGGGTTGTTGCCATAGATGCATGTCCAGAACCCCCCACTTTAATGAGCATTTTTTTAACTTTATTCCCTAAATCAACTTCGTTTTTTTTCTTATCAATCAATTCCCTTAAAGCACCAGTATCCTTATATGTTATATTTGCTGCACCATAAACAAATTCATCAGAAGTAATAGTTATTTTTTTTCCTTCCTCAGTTTCAACTTCTAATACAGGACCATAAGAAACAACATCAACTTTTGGATTTATCACCGTTACCATTTACTGCCTAAATTTTTTTATTTTATAAATACGATTGAACTCTAAAATAGATATATCAGTATACATAAATCCTTTTAAATAAAATTGCACGCAAAGAAATATGTCATTAGAGCAATTACACAAATATAGAATTCCCAATTATATAAAAAATATGGAAAACAAAGAGGAAAAAGTTATTGCTCTTTTAAGAAACATTAGAGTTTGTGCAATTCGTCTTAATAAAGATATGGCAATGGCAGATTTACAACACGTCCTAGACGCAGTGGAAAGTGAAGAGTGGAGTTTTCAGAATCCCAATGTTCCGAATAGAGATATTTTAGATAGAAGAATAGAAAAAAGCGCAGCATTGAATTACAATATAAACCTTTCAGAAGCAAAGGTAATAATTGACGATTATATAAGCCATTCTGAGAGAGGTTGTGAATATTGTGGAAATCTAGGAAAAGTATACAAAAATATGGAACCTGGCAGATATTGTAAAATAGGAGACACTGAGAAATCAATAGTAGATTCTCCAATTTTAAATAACGAATCTCCTAAAATTCATCAATTCTGGAAAACAGGATGCACAGCAGACAGAACACCTACTTTAAGACCATTAGAAGAAGTTTTGAGAGAAGCAGAGAAGGATTAATTAATATGGAAAAAATTCATTCCGCAATGAAAGCGTTAATAAAGAACAAAAATAATAAATTTTTGGTTATCGAACAGAAATTTGAAAACTTAAGATATTTTGATTTACCTGGTGGAAGAGTTAAATATGGTGAATCTCCTTATGATACTCTTTATAGAGAAATAAAAGAAGAAACTTCTCTCGATACAGAAATTATAAAACCTCTTGGAGTCTGGTGGTTCTTTAGGACTAGCGGGGATCAAGTTATCTGTAATACTTTTCTTTGCAAACCTAAAAACATAAATGTAAACATAGACCTAAACCCGGAAAATGATGAGAATATAATTAATTATCATTGGTTAAATAAACAGGAATTAAAATATTCTGTTGGAAAATTCTTAGATAAAAGTATAGAAAAAATGTTTGATTTAATTTAATTCTGAACCTCAATTTTCCCATTACTTGTTGTTCTTCCATCTTGATGCTGTCCTGAATAAGTTCTTTTTATCTCTCCCAGAACAATTTGCCAGTAAATCTTGAACATCCTTGCACCTAATTCAAATTCAAAATTATCATTGCTATTGTTTGTTATTCCAAAAACCAATTGTCCAGAATATCCCGGATTTGTAGTAGAGCAAGCCAAACTTACCCCCCCTTTTTGAAGAGAGACTCTTGGTTTTATATCGGGAATTATGTATGCTTTAGGTTCTCCAGCCTGATAAAGTATTTTTTCACCAGGACAGTTTATCTTTTCAATTGTCCTGACCAAGAAATTTTCTCTAGGATGAAGAATAATTCTTTTATTACCATCAACTTCAATATCTCCAATAATCTTTGTTTTTGGAGAATATCTCTTAGTTATTCCAAGAAAACTAGGACCGAAGGGTTTTTCAACTCTCCCAACTCTCAATTCCAAGTCAATTCCTTCTGGATTCTCAGATTCTCTCTCGCTTAAACCTTCAATTAGATTGTATTCCTTATTTAATTCCAGAACTTTAAGTGCAGATAGTATCATTTTCTTTTTCTTCTTTTTAGATTAATAGAGAGGTTAATATCCTTTTAAAAAGATAATTATAATTCAATATATCTAATTAAATCCTGTACTCCCAAAACCATCCTCTCCTCTTGAACTTTCAGATAATTCTTCAACTTCTTCAAACTCTATTTCAGGATAAGGAAGTATAATTAATTGTCCAATTCTTTCACCAATTTCATAAATATTTTCTCCGTCCTTCTTGAATCTTAGTTTTAATTCCCCTCTATATCCAGAGTCTAAAACTCCAACGCAATTTTTTAATATTAAATCCTTATCGGTAATGCTGCTCCTTGGGAAGATAAGCATTACATAGTTTTTAGGAATTTCAAATGCCAAACCTGTTTTATACTCAACATATTTATCTTTAATATCTCTGCTTAAGGCAAATATATCCATTCCTGCATCACCTAGATGAGCATATTTTGGAATAATTGCATCAGGGTGTAATTTTTTTATCTTTATCTTCATGTTTTATTTTTCTACCATTGTAAGTTCTTTTTGTAAGCTTTAGCGAACAAATGCTTTAGCTCTTTTAAAGAACCCCATTTACTTAAACAGATTCTCCAACAATTTAATTGCATTCTCTTTTGTATGAGGAAAATCACAATCAGAACAATCCAATATTTTTCCTTCATGATTATCAATGTATTTTGCTTTAGAAGAATTTATTTTGCATTTTCCTTCTTTAACAGTTCTGTCATAATTAGGGCAATAACAAAAAAAACAATTTAAATTTTCAATATTATGACATTTTTTATCTTGCTCATAGCAAATGCATCCATTAGGATTTGCTTTCTTTTGCTTATCAAAATCCCACATGCTTATTATTTCTTCATTCTTTTTCTCAATTCTTTCGGTTGCCAGTTCGTGCATTTTAATTACGCTCCACAACCACCAGAAGAAATTTTACAGGTAGGGCATACTGAACATGTTCCATCTACAATCAACATGCTTCCACATGTATTGCAGGTTTTACCGGTAATCTTGCCATTCATAATTTCTTCTTGAAAATTCTCTGATTTCCATTTTCTATTTTTTTTAATCTTCTCAATTGTCTTTCTTGTATCTAATCCTTCTTTCTCATCAATCCAATAATTCATTCCGGAAATTCTTTTAATTGTTTCTTCTAATGTGGGAACTCCTTCATAAAATTTCATTCCTGCAACAGAAGGTATTAAATGCAATTTAGGAACTTGCTGATAGACCCTCAGCTCCCATGGAAGAGGTCTTAATTCAGATTCATCAGTACTTTTTGGAACAAAAGAAATATCTCCTAAATAGTGCGCCCGAATCCAATCATATATAAATCCTTCAGGACCTTTTGCAGTTTTTATAAAAGGATGGTCTGTAAATCCTGCTATCTGAGAACTTCCTGCTTTTTGAAATATCTCCAAAGCCTGTATTAAAGGAACTCCATATTGTATTTTTTCAGAAAATTGAATTGCATTTTCATTTAGTAATCTATTAACCTCACTTCCCCTCTCTAAAGAATCAATAAATATTTCTCCTAACTTTCCGTTATTATCTTCTCCTGTTCTTATGAACAAGGAAGTTCCACCAACTTTTACTTTTTCTGTTAACCCTATTCTTAAGTGATTGAGATTTTCTCTCTCTCCTCTCTTTAAAATCAATTCTACCCCCCCAAATTTATTTGAAGTTAAGGGTTGAGAAACTTTGCTACCATCTCTATAAATTGCAGCTGATTTAATTCCATATTTTCTTGATTGATAGAACATATCCATAATATCTTCTACACTCGTTGAACTTGGACAATTAATTGTTTTTGAGATTCCTCCAGATAAATGCGGCTGTATTGCTCCCAGCATTTTTATATGTCCAAGGGGTTGAATAGCTCTCGTTCCTTTTCCAGAACTAACAGCACAATCAAAAACAGGGACATGTTCTTCTTTCAAATCTGGAGCCCCTTCTATAGTTTCATTCGCATCAATATATTTTGTTATCTTATCTATTTGTTCAGGAGTATAATTTAATTTTTCCAATGCTAAAGGAATTGTTTTATTTACGATTTTCATATATCCTCCTCCAGCTAATTCTTTTGATGCCTTAGTAGCATAAACAGGCTCGCATCCTGTTGTATCACAATCCATCATAAATCCAATTGTACCAGTTGGAGCTAAAAGAGTTACCTGAGCATTTCTAAATCCAAATTTATTTCCTCTTTCAATTACCTCTTCCCATTTTTTATTTGCAGAATTAACTAACTTTTCCAAACCATTTGCAGAAGGAATTTTCTTAGCAGCTTTCTGGTGCATTGAAATTACTTCCATCATAGGTTCTTTATTTTTTGAAAATTCTTGGAATGGACCTAATTTTTCAGCAAGTTTTGTTGATTGCAAATATGCTTCCGCTGTCATATTTGCTGTAACTGCTGCAGCAAAATTTCTTCCTTCCTTAGAATCATAAGGGAGCCCTAAAGACATTATATAAGCACCTGAATTTGCATAACCTAATCCAAGAGGTCTGAAAGTATGACTAATCCAAGCAATATCTTTAGTTGGATATGAAGACTTTGAAACCATAATATCTTGAGAAGTGATAAATAAATCAATTGTCTTATAAAAAGCATCTAAATCAAAACTTCCGTCTTCTTTTCTATACTTCATTAAGTTTATTGAGGCAAGATTGCAAGCTCCTTTAAAATTAAATTCCGAGCAAGGATTTGAAGCCCATATTTCAAAAGAATTCTTGCAGGTATTCCATTCGTTTATTAAAGAGTGGTTTTGTATTCCTGGATCTCCGCACTGATGTGTTGCAAAGGCTATTTGCTCCAATAAACCTCTTGCAGGAACTTCACGAATTACTTTTTTATCTTTAACTGTTCTGATTTTGTAATTGGAATTATTCTCATATGCTTTCCAAAATTCATCGTCAATTCTTATGGATATATTCACATTCTGGGCTCTTAAATCCTGAATAGTGTGGCTTTCCCAATTTGAGGGCGAACCTGCTTCTTTCAATGTTCTTGCTTTTTGTTCTTCTTGATATTTATGTTTTAATAAATCTGGTATATCTGGATGCCATATTGCCAGACTTTGCATTGTAGCCGCTCTTCTTGTTTTTCCTCCGGATTTGATTACTCTTCCTGAAGTATCTTGTACATCTGCAAATCTTACAACTCCTGAAGCATAACCTCCACCAGAAACCGGTTCTCCAGCAGACCTTACTGCAGACCAATCTCCTCCGATACCTGAACCGCCCTTGAATATTTTTGCACTCACTTCTGCTCCGACATGAATCAGATCTTTAATAGAATCTGTTGGCGAAAGGATAAAACAAGCAGCAATCTGAGGATGTTTATAATAATTATCTGTCATTTTTATCTTATCATTTTCAACATAAAATGTTTCCTCTCCAAATTGCTTTACCCCATAAGAATCTAATCCCAAATTAAACCAAACAGGAGAATTAAAAGAACTATATTGCCTTGTTGTTAATGCTTTTACTTCAGCAGCAAATTTATCTAAAGATTTTTTATCTAAATATCCCTGTTCATACCCCCATTGACTAATTTTATTTGAAACTCTTCCTGTCAATTGTCTTAAATCCGTTTCTTTTTCTATCTTAGGGATATCTTTTCTTCTGAAATATTTTGATGCAACAGTGTTAGAAGCATTTATAGACCAATCTTTTGGGAAGACAGCTTCTTTGATCTCATCAACTAATCTTCCTTGGTCATCTGTAATTCGTGCGTCCCTTTTTTCATATTCTATCTCACCTAATTTTGAAAAATATTCATCCACCATCTTATTATAATCCTTTAAACTTAGTATAAGTTTTAATTATCATTATAATTGCTTTAACTCCTGTTTAAATTCTTTTATATCTTTGAATTGTCTATATACTGATGCAAATCTTACATAAGCGATATCATCAACTTTCTTTAATTTCTTCATTACTGTCTCTCCTATTACAGAACTCTTAACCTCTTTTTTTCCTGGTTTCCTTATCTGTTCTTCAATTTCGTTTATCATTTGTTTTATCTTTTCGTGTGAAACAGGGCGCTTCTCAAATGCTTTTTCAATCCCCACCTCAATTTTTTTAATATCAAATTTCTCTCTGCGGCCATCTTTTTTTATGACATACAAATCTCCTTTCTCTATTTTTTCGTAAGTTGTGAAGCGTTTTTTGCATTTCATGCACTCCCTTCTCCTTCTTATTCCATCAAGGGAGTCTCTCTTATTTGTTACGCTTGATTTTGTATATGTACAGTATGGACAGTTCATTATTTTATATAACATACAACAGGTTGTATGTCTTAACCTCTTTTATTACCACAGGTTGTATAATCTAAATTTTCTTAAAAAAGCAAGTATTTAAACTTTAGTAACCACTGAAATTTACATTACACTTTTAAGCTTAATTTACATATTTGCAAAAGAATAAGAAAAAGAAAAATAAAAAATAGAAAAAATTAAATTACTACGCTGTTGGGGCTGTTCCGCCACCACATATGTCCTGGATATTAACTATCTTTATAGTATTGTTCTGCCAGGTCAAAATGCTCCCAGTTTGAGTTTGTCCTTGTGCAACATCTTGCAAGGACTGGTTATAACCAAGACTGAATGCTTGATTTAATCTTTTGTTCTCGTAGTTTTTGTACAAAAAATAGCCTCCAACAAGAGCTAAAATAATTAATACGGTGATTATTATCGTAAGAATTATCCTCCTGTTTTCGCCTCTACCTGTTTTATCCATCAATTTACTTACAAAAACTAATATATAAATATTTCTATTTAATTTTTAGAAAACTTTTTAAATTGATTTGCCCTTAAAAATAAGAGGTAAAAATGGGAGAATTATCACAATTATTTGCACAGCTTTCTGCACAATTGGGGATGGCTATATGGATACTTGTAGTTATTGTCATTTGGTCTATTGTTTGGAAACTTATAGCACTCTGGAAAGCAGCAAGGAAAGGTCATATAACATGGTTTGTAATCTTAGCATTAGTAAATACTGTTGGTATATTAGAAATACTTTATTTCTACATCTTTTCTGAAATGAATTATAAGAAGAATTCTTCAAAGAATAGCAAAAAGAGAAAATAATTCTTAAGATTATTTTTTATTATACAAATCTTTATATACTAAATATATAGACAAAGAATATGAGTCGTTATGCATTAAAAAAAGATTGCTTAGGAGAGGCAAAAGAAAATCAAAAACTTCAGATTGGTTATTCTTACACACATGGTTTAGAAAGTTATAATTGGATAGTTGGTTTTTCTGATATGCACAATAATTTAGTTTATGTTCCAGAAGGAACAAAATTAATAGGACCGGATAATAAAGAATATGAATTAAAACTAGGAGAATTGCGAAAAATAAATATTTATTCAGAAGACAAAGAAGTTATGGCTTTCTTATGTGGAAAAGAAGAGAGATTTGGTGGAAAAAGAGAGAGATATGGTTTGGGAACTGAAGTAAAAATTTCTCTGGAGAATGCAATGATGTTAAGATTTAATAATAAAAGAGAAACATTTAAAGTAAAACAAATCGGGAAAAGTAATCAAGAAGAAACTCCTAAACCATCTAAAAAGAGTCTTATTAATAGATTATTAAAGCGTGCTTAATTTTTATTTACAAACGATTCTAACTTCTTCAAGTATCTTATTAATTTCTTTTTCTGACAAATCTGTTTTTTTCATAAGATTTTCTGCAGAATAATTTAAAAGATTCTTGGCAATTACAATTTTTGAAAGGAATAATTTTTCTTTTGTGCTATCACTAATAGACTTAAGAATGGTTATAGGATACAATTTCTTTAAATTTATAAGTTTTTGAAGACTTTTGTTTTTTGGATAATTCCAACTAGTTATCTTTAGTCCAACACCCCTAGCATAATTCTCTGCGTCTAGAGAGCACTTGGTGTTTGTTACAAGCCAAGGCATATCTGGTTTGTCTCTTAAATCAAGAAAACGCGCATAAGTGTAAAGGGCAGGATGTAATGTCGTGGAAGTTCCAGGTTCATTATGGTATTTGCATTCAATCATGTAACTTTTCTCTTTTTTAGCAATAATATCAACTTCATGCATTATTATTTTTCCTTTCATGAAATTTCCAACATTAACTTCATATCCATAATTCTTTAAAATATCCCCAAAAAACTGTTCAAATGGAAAACCGCTTGGCCCAAGAGCCATTATAGCTCTTTTTAGATCATACTTGGCGCGTATTTCAGGAAAATCCTTTAGTTCATTTAATATAATTTCAAGGATGTCCTGCGTTGTTATATTTTCATGATATTTTTTTTTAACAACATCAATAATTTTCCTAGCAAGTTGCCCAGAACTGCCAGCCTCAAGGAGAGTTCTATAAATTTTTCCAGAACTGAATCTCTCTTCTAATCCAGAAGCTTTTATCACCTTCATAAATAAATCAAAGAACAAGTGTATTTATAGTTTTTGAGAATTCCCTCTTTTCTTGAATCTTATTTCAGTAAGTGCTCCTAATAAAAAACCAAAGACTAGGGAAGATATAATTACATTCTTTATATCAGATAAGAAAGTTCCTAAAAAAGAAACATCCATATTTCCTAACATTAACACTGCACTCTCCTGGTTAAATTCAAGTTTAGT
>CAYNWY010000020.1:0-11025 GCA_964401065.1 Candidatus Woesearchaeota archaeon | reverse complement strand
TTTAAAACCAAAAATTAATAAAGTTGAGAATGGGGGTGATAAATATTTCAGAACACCGCCTTTCGAGCAGTTACTTATCCGCATAATTTACTTGAATAAGGAATCAGCAAATGGGCTTTACAAAGATGAGAAGAACAATCTTCCATATGAAATTTGGAGCATAAGTGAATATTTACTGTATAGACAGAGCAGAAAAGAAGAGACAAAAAAGGAAATTTTTAACAGGCTTGAAAAAGCTGCAATAGAAGAAGGGCTTAGAAATAAAAGTTAATCACATCCTTTTTTCAATTTCTTCTCTCAGCTTGAATATAAATTCATCCTCATCAAGAGTTTCAACAACATTGCTCCCACCTTTTCTAACTGCAACAACTTTTTCTTTTTCTTCTTTATCTCCTATTACAAGTATATAGGATATTTTCATTTCTTCGGCTTCCTTCACTTTTGCCTGAACAGTCTTCTGGTCAAAATCAGTCTCTATTCTTAGCGAAGATATTTCTTTTTTCATCTTCTCAACTAATTTTTCAGCATAAGGAACATTCCTGTCTGTGAAACTCAAAACTCTCACCTGAACAGGAGCAAGCCAAGCTGGGAGTCTGCCATTGGTGTGTTCCAGCAAAACCCCAATGAATCTTTCTAAACTTCCATAAGCAGTTCTGTGAAGCATTATTGGCCTTTTCTTTGAATTATCCTTGTCTGTATATTCCAATTCAAATCTCTCTGGCATTGAAAAATCAAGCTGTATTGTTCCGCACTGCCAGGTTCTTCCTAAAGAATCTTTTAAATGAAAATCAATTTTAGGCCCATAAAAAGCCCCATCTCCCTCATTAAGCTTAAACTTAGTTTTTCTTTTTTCAAGAACTTTTTTTAATGTATTTTCAGACAAATCCCATATCTTATCACTTCCAATTCTTTTTTCAGGACGAGTTGAAAGCTCAATATTATATTCAAATCCAAATTTTTTATAAATCAAATCAACTAAATCCATTATCTTAAAAATTTCATCTTCAATTTGCTTTTCAGTACAATAAATATGCGCATCATCCTGAGTAAATTGAATAACTCTAAACAAACCGCCCAACACCCCCGATAGTTCTTGTCTATGAACAATACCCAATTCTGCAACTTTTAAAGGCAAATCTTTATAGGATTTTGGAGAATTTTTAAAAACAAGCATTCCTCCAGGGCAATTCATAGGCTTAACAGCAAAAATTCTTTTTTCATATTCAGTTAAAAAAATATTTTCTTTATATTTCTCCCAATGCCCTGAAATCTGCCAGAGTTTTTTATCTAAAATTTGTGGGGTTTGAATTTCCTGATAACCTGCTTTTTTGTGTTCCTCTCTCCAGAAATTAATTAATTCATTTCTTATTATTAATCCATTATTATGCCAGAAAACCATCCCTGGTGCAACTTCAGAAAAACTGAACAAATCCATCTGTTTACCAAGGATTCTATGGTCATTGTCTTTCAATTTTGAACTGTCAAGTTTTGATTTTGATATTTCTCTTAGCAATTGTTTGTAATCATAAACTTCTTCCTTGCTTCCTTTAACTTTTGATTCATCTACTCTTATTTCCCTTGACAACTCACTTAAAGGATGTCCCTTAACCTTAAGTTCAAATTCTTTATAATATCCAAATGGGGCTCTTGTAACCTTGAATTTCTCTTTTGTTAATTCTTCCTCTGCTTTTTCCAAAACTTCCTGTGCTGTTTCTGGATTTCCCAAGTCCTTAGATAGATGCGCATATGGATAAAGCACAATATTTTTTACCTTGACTTGAGATGCAATATCTTTCACATTCTCCACAAGCTCTTTGACAACTGCAGAAACATTAGTATCCCATTTTTCAACAGCAGTCAGGACAACAAGCGCTTCTTTCACTTCTTTTTCTTTCTTCTCATTCTCAGAAAGCTCTCCTATGCTCTTAAATGCCTTTTTCAATGGCTTAAATTTTATATAATCCACATGAAGATTCAAAGTTTTCATGCTGGTTTTAAGAAATAGAAGTTTATAAAACTAATTTATGCAAATATAAATACTTAAATATTGTAAGACTGTCGCAAAATTGATTAGAGTGTGAATGTTTAGAAGATGAAAGACAAAACAAGAAAAACACTCAAGAATTTACTAACTGCTTCTCTCATACCCCTAACATTTTCTCTACCAATAAAAGAGGCTAAGGGGCAAATAAGAGATATGAACGGTCAAACTACTGTGCACTTTATATTTCAACCAGGAGATTTGGGTTTTGGATTTAGGGGAGATTATAGATTTAGCTTAGGGGCAAAGCACAATAACAGATTGTCTAGATTAGGAATATATTCTTTAACCTCTTTAGGAAGATACAGACTAGGTAAAGATGAATATATAAAAAACCATCTTAAATTAGGTTTAGGAGGATTATTTTATCTAAAACCAGTGCCTTTTGAGGAAGGAAGAGGTTTTGTTAATTTTGGGCTTTCATACCATAATTACGGCAAAAGAAATTATTTTCCTGGGACAATAAATAAAAAAGTATTCAAACATTTATCAATAGATGCTGGATTCGGCGTAAGAAAAGGAAATCTTAGTGCATTTATAAGCGTGGACCCCTTAAAGAGAGAGGGGACAGTTGGAGTTGGAGTCGCCTTGGAAGCATTTTCCAAAAATCCAATGAAAAAATATCGTATATTTCTTGATTAAATATATTCTAAATAATAGTGATTTAACCCCAACAAAGTTTTTAAAAGGTGATTGTCAAAAAGCAAATATGGAAAAAATTATATCAATATTAAAGAAAAGAACAAATTTATCGGGGGGTGAAATGTATGCAAGAATCAAATAGTGAACCCTGCCAGTGTTTTATTGAATAGAAATTCTATTATAAATGTTGAAAATACTGAAAATTTTTCTCTAAATTTGGCATTTTTCTCATGCGTTTCCTTATCTAAAAATACACCCAAACACTTAAATAGTAGTCACTTTGCAATAGTAATAATATAAAATGATAAATAAATTAAAAAAAGCACTTCTTATGGGGGGGTTGGTATTAGCCGAAGGTACCTACACTGGAGGAAATTTTGATAATTCCAATCTTGAAAAAGAGGCTCTCAAACTAACAAATGAAAGATATGAAATGTATAAGAATTCAAAATTAGAAGAAAATATTTCAAAAGGTTTCTACTTGACACCTGATTCTCTTAACAAATGTATAAAACAAGCATACGGAGAAGTTAAAAAATGGCCAAAAGAATTTGACAAAAGGCTATATAGATTGATGTTAAAGCAAGAATCTAATTATAATATTTATGCAAGGAACAAGTGGTCTGGGGCAAGCGGACTTGGTCAGATAATGCCAGATACCTACAAGGGATATAGAGATTCTACAAATTTAGAAACAGAAATATTCAATCCTATAAATAATCTAGGGGTTTCTCTTGAGATTCTCAATGATATTTCTATATTTTGCAAAAAATATCATCCAAACTGGAATAATTTAAATCTTGAAGATAAAAGAAAAGTAATTCTTACTTGCTATAATGCAGGACCCAGGAAAGTAAAAGATAAGGCAAAATGGGATTTAAAAAGCAAAAATTTGAACAAAGAACAAAGAGAATATGCAGATATAATTATAGCAGCTTATCACAATCCAGAAATAAAAGTAGAATTAAACTAAAATCACAACAATTCTTTTAAAATAAACCAACCTAAAAAAATCATGAAATACAACACACTCAAAAGAATTGGAAGAATCTCCTTAATAGGCTCAATCCTTTACTTCTTGAGCACAAAGGAACTTATTGCTCCAAAATTAGAATTTCTTGTAATAGAATCAAGTAAACCTATAATGGAAGACAGAAGAAAGGTTGTTGTTCTTGACCCCGGGCACGGTGAGAGCAATGCAGCACATGGATTGATGGATTGGGGAATGATTTATCAAAATTACAAGGAAGCAGAAATTGTATTAGAAAAAGCAAAAAATATTCAAAAAATGTTAGACCCAACAAAATATAAGGTAATTTTAACAAGAAAGGACAATGTAACGCCCTGTCCAATAGAATCTAGGCCAGAAATAGCAAATGAAAATAATGCAGACCTTTTTCTTAGTCTTCATACTAATAATTATAAGGGTTGGAAAAGCATAAGCGGTTCTGAGGTCTACTGGAGATACAAAAAAGACAAACAACTAGCAAAATCAATAGCAAAGAATCTTGAAGAAATAGCAGATATACAAAACAGGGGAGTAATACAAGAGAATTACTTAATGTTGAAAGGAGTTAAATGCCCTGCTGTGCTTTTAGAAATGGGATACCCCCTAAACGAAAAAGATAAAGAAAAAATTCTAAAGGAATCAGGTGTAGAAAAGGCAGTTGTAAAGACAATTGAGGCATTCCTTAACTAAGCTAAAGTCAATTTAGAAACTCTCACAAATATTTATAAATAAATATAAATTGATATTCTGATGAAAAGAATATTAACTACTCTATTACTCGCCATAATGATTTGTTCCTTTGCTTCTGCAGAGATGATTATTAACCAACAACCAGACAAGATATATAATATAGGAGATTCCGTAACAATTCCAGTAACTATAAAAACAGTAACAGGAGTCTCTGCAATGTTCAGCATGGACTTGTTTTGTGGGAGCAAACAAATTAACTTCTACAAAAATGGGGTAAAACTTTTAGCAGGTGAGGAAAAGGTGATGGATTCTTCTCTAGTTTTAACAAAAGACTTGTTAGGAGAATATGTTGGAACATGCAAAATCAAAGCCATACTCCTAGATGAATATGTTATAACAAACGAATTCAAAATCTCAAATGTTTTAACTCTCAAACCAACTATTGAGGAAAAGGAATTTGAACCTGGAGAAAGCATACTAATTTCTGGGGATGTTACAAAAGAAAATGGGCAAGATGCTAATGGATTTATAGATTTAGAGATTGTAATAAGCAATAGTTCAGGCAAGAATATAATACAAAAAGGGACAGTAAATAATGGTATGTATTCTATGAATATAACTCTTCCTGCAGGTATAGCAGCAGGAAATTACCTTGTAAAACTCAATGCTTATGAAGTTGACAGTTCAGATTTGAAGACAAACAAAGGATTTGCCAATTATAATATAGCAATAAAGCAAATTCCAACTTCTCTTGAGTTAACATTCAAGGAAGATGAAGTAAAACCAGGAACATCTGTTGAAGTAAAAGCAATATTACATGACCAGACAGGAGAAAAAATTGATTCAACTGCAATAATAACAATAAAGAGAGGAACAACAGAGATTATTGAAGGAGGAAGCCCAACTGAAAAGAAAACAGGAGAATATGTGGAATTACCTATAGCTTACAATGAACCCCCATCAAATTGGACTGTATTTGCAATGTCAAACCAACTTACTGCAGAAGCTCATTTTATAGTAATAAAAAACAAGGAGATAAAAGCAGAGATGATAAATGAAACACTTGTTGTTACTAATATTGGAAACGTCCCTTACAATGGAACTATAATAGTCAAAATAGCAAACTCTTCAGAAGAAAAAAATATATCTCTTGCAATTGATGGGAAAAAAGAATACAAACTAGGAGCAGAATATGAAGGCGTATACGAAATTGAAGTGTTTGATGAAAATGGAGAAAGCAAACTAAAAGAAGAAGCAACACTGCCAAAAACAAGAACAAGCAGCACATCGGGTTATGCAATAAGAGACACTTCAGAAACAGATAAACAATTCTTTGCAAGACCTTTATTTTGGATTTTCATAATACTCGTATTTGCTGCTGCAGCATTTATATTAATAAAGGAAATTCGTAAGAAAAAATTCAACGGTGGTGGCGGAATTTTTAAAAAAAAAGTTAAGCACCCAAAGGTAAATGTTGCTTGGGAAAACAGAGCGATGCCTCTTTCAAAAGACTCAAAGCTTGAAACAAAAAACAAAGCAACTTTTTCTAGTTCTATAAAAGGAAGCAAACAGGATGTAAGTGTTGTTAATGTTGTGGTAAAGAATCTTGGAGAAGTTCAAGCAAATAAAGGCAATGTAGAAGAACCCCTACAAAGAATAATAAACATAGCAGAAAATAAAAAAGCATTTGTATATGAAAATCAAAACAATTTATTCTTTATAATTACTCCATCAAAAACAAGAACTTTCAAAAACGAACCTATCGCTCTTGAAATTGCACAGGATGCAAAAGAAATACTTTCAAGCTACAATAGAATAGCTAAGCACAGGTTAGATTTCGGAATATCAATAGAATATGGCTCTATAGTAGAAAAAATAGAACAGGGGGTTATGGAATTTATGAGTTTGGGAACTTTAATGAGTAATTCCAAAAAAATAGCCTCTGCTTCTCAAGGGGAAATTCTACTAGGAGAAAGCATAAGAAGCAAACTAACAAATGTAAGGACAGAAAAACAAGAAAATAGCAGAGGAGTAGTTTGCTACAAAATAAAGGACATTAAATACCATGATGAAGAACATTCTAGATTCATAAAGAGTTTCCTTAAAAGAGCTGAAGAGAAAAAAGGAAGCACAGAAAGTCCAAGTACCTCTTCTCCTTCAAACACCCACACAAATACTAATCCGGGCACAACAAGCACTGATCCAAAATCACTCATTAAAGGATTTTATTAAATAAGAATTATTTTGAAGGTTTCTTTTTCTGTTTTGATTTAGAAGAATCTTTTTTAGTATTTTCTTCTTTATTCTCTTTTGATAATTCTTCACTATCTTCGCTAAATTTCATCTTCCATCCAAATATTTTGCATAAAATCCCAGCAATTATGAATACTATTCCTATAATTAAAATTATTATAAAGACACTATGAGCTTTTGTAAAGAATGCAGAAAGTATTCCTGAAAACTCAGAAGGCAAGAGTTTCAAAACCCAACCCCATCCCCTAAAAGGCAAAGAAGAAATAATAAGCAAAATACCTGTAACAATAAATGTTGTTGATCTATTCCTAGACACAAGGAATGTCAATGCAAATAAAACTAAAGAGATTATAGCCAATAAGATAAATTTACCTCTCCAATAATTCATAGCTTTTTCTGAAAAAAGGACAAGAGGAAATGATGAACTTTTTACACAATCCCAAATTTCACAATTATATTCTGCATAATATACTTCATTTATAAAACTATCAAGACCATAATCAATTATTGAATCTGGACCTTCCCCTATTACCTGGCAAGGGATTGTTACACTATAATTCTCATATGTAAAATTATACTCGCTATCAATAAGGCAATAAGAACCCATGTAAGTTCTTTCCTCTTCAGTAAACATATTTTCTACACCCACTGTATTTTTTAATAAATCTGTAACAGAAGTTTTAATAGCAGGTTGAAAAATATCATGATGCATAGACCAAGAAACTAAAAGAGTAAGATTCATAAGAAGAAGGGAAATCAAAAGAATTATGCTGAATAAAGTTATTGCTGTACCTCTAATAAATCCCATTAATAGATTAAATAAAATAGGTTTTTAAAACTAATTAATTAAACTATTTTTTATCCTGAAACATTTTATCTGATTCGCATTTAAAAAGCAAGGAATCAAGATAAAAAGCATATTTCTTATAAAACTCTTTTTCCTCTTTAAACATTACCGCGATTTCAAAGAGATTTCTGCTTTCTTCTGACCTATCAAGAGATTCATTTGCAAAATTTATAGAATCTTTTTTTAAACTTCTTATTAAACTATCTCCCTCATAATCTAATTTAAGATAATTCTTTATTAAATTTTCTGCAGAAGCTGTATAACTTTTCTGCAGACTGTCAAATTTAATAGCTAATTCAAGTTTATCTCCTTTTAAAGAGAGAAGTTCCAAAGAATGTTGGTTTAAAATTTCCATGGAATCTTTAATTAGCTTGCCATATTTATCAACCAAATTAGGGTATCTTTTGCTCATCTCTATACGTTCATTAAAAAGATAATTATTTTGATTTTTAAGCCCAATATTTTTTAAAGTCAATATCCCAATTCCTAATACTAAAGCACCTCTAATACACCATTCAACAGCAGGCTTTTTTAAAAAATCCTTCAAATTTGCCATTGCTTTGAGAAAATAAGAGCCTATTTAAGAATTTATCTATAAAAGAATATAGATAAATGTTTACATTCGTTCCAAAGCTGCTATTCTCTTATTGATATCAGGATGCGTACTTGCCAAATTCTTAAAAGGACTTGCAAAGAACAAAGGTGCAATTGCTTTGCTAACTTTCTTTTCCCTTGACTCTAATCCATAATCTTGTTTTATTTTCTTCAGTGCCCCAATCAATCCTTGGGGATATCTAGTAAATTTTACTGCAGTTGCATCTGCAGAATATTCGTGCTTTCTTGAAATTGAAAGCTGGACCAAACCAACAACTATTGGAGCTAAAATGGCAAGAACAACTCCAATCAGCATGAAAATCCAACCTGCTTTATTATCATCACTACTTCCTCCTCCTTTAAACCATAAACTCCTCAAGAATAATTCAGAGATTATTGCAATCATTCCAACCATGACTGCAACCAAAGTCATATATCTTATATCATAATTTCCTACATGTCCCAACTCATGAGCCAAAACTCCTTCTAATTCCCTTCTGTCCAATTTAGCCAAAGCACCTTCAGTCACACACACTACAGAATGTTTAGGATCTCTTCCAGAAGCAAAAGCATTTATCTGATTAGAAGGCATTATGTAAAGTTGAGGCATAGGTAACCCAGAAGCAATAGTCAATCCTTCAACAATATTATAATAATCCTTATATTGGCTTCTCTCTGCCTTCTTTGCCCCTGCACTTAAGACTGCTATTTTATCAGAATTGTAATAACTAATCAAAGTATAGGAGATTGAAAATACAATTGAAATTGCCATTATAACAAAAAAATATCCCGGATCAAAAGCCATAGAAAGGGCATACCCCAACAAGATAAACACCAGAAAGATACTCAAAATTAAAAAAAACGACTTTCTCTTGTTCTTTGAAATCTGATCTCTAAAGTCTATTCTTGCATATTTCTCCATAAAAAATAAAGTTAAGAAGAGTTTTTAAGATTAACCAAATAGATTTTTAAACCAATTGAGAATCTTCTTCATTAAGCCTTCACTAACACACTGGCTACTAACACAAACATTGCTTTTACATTCAAAATTATTATCACAAACTCCGTCACTTTTAATCTGATTTACAAATTCTGAGTTATCCGAACAATATTGCTTTGCTTTTCTATACCCAAAAGGGTAACATTTTTCATTAAGCATACAACCAGATTCGCAAACAGTTCCTCTTATTTCTCTAACACAATCTCCCCCAACACAACAAGTTTCTCCATAATGGGTATTTGAAACTTTAACATTTACCCCTTCACTACATACTTCATCTGCACCACAAATCTCTCCAGCTTCTTCTTTACAAGTATTTAACTGGCAAGCACCATTAACACATTTTCCTCCATAGGAACAATCATGGTCAATAAAACATTCTGTTTCCTCTTCAACACAAACACCATTAACACAAGTTTGATCAGCAAAGCAATCCGCATCCCTTACACAATTTTGAATAGTACAAATTCCTTCAACACATGTTTTCCCTTGTGGACAATCTGGATTTACAATACACTCTTTGAGCCCATTTATGCAAGCACCATTAACACAACCATTAGGGCAGCTTTTTACAAGCCCATAATTTAACAAAAGAGATTTATTAAAATATAAAATATAAGTTTCAGGGTCTTCTCCTAATTCTCCCAAATAAACACTATTTAATTGACATTTATATTCCAATAAATTTTCTTTATCTAAACATGTATCTGTAAAAGAAAGGCTTCTTAAGCCAATTCTATCAGATCCATCAGAATAACCTTTAGGATCTATATATTCCACTCTAAAGTTCATTCCTTTATAATTGTAAACTGCTCCTTCAACAACACTTAAATTTTTATCAGGAAGGTGAAGTACTGCAGTAGAATTTGAAGTTACTGTAAAGAAAAAAGAACCTGGTTCAGAAAGTTGTGTTTTATCTGTAGAAACTCCTCTAACATAAATGTTTAATCCACCATCACTCTCATTGCAATTTTGAGTTACTTGGCTTCCATTAACACAAGCCCCATTAACACAAGGACAAATATATTCCTGAACACCAAGATTTCCATTAAGAGCCCCATCTGTCATTTCACAAAAAGACTCTCTTAATGTATTTGTATTCAAACACACATCTGGAACAACTTGCTCAGAAAAATTTGAATTATTATATCCATGAGCTGTTCCTTTAATATAATAATCTTCTCTTGCATCAGTATTAGTACATACAAAATCTGAACCCATTATTTGAATTCTCTGTGAGAATTCATTGTTTGTTTCATCTAATTCATCAAAAACATTTCGATTGTCTAATTTTACTTTAAAAATGTAATATCCTTTTGAAATATTTAAAGAACAAGTATTTCTTATTATCCCTTCATTATTTGTAATGTAATTAGCCCACAAACTTTGCTCACAACTATCAATATATTTACCATTTAAACTCCAAACACTAAGATTTGCATAAAGAATAGCTGACATAACAGTCGCTCCTTTATTTATCACTTTTAAGAATAGGGGTCTGTCATAATCTCCAGCCTGCAAGAATGAATCTGCATTAGATAATTCAAAACCCTTAATTGTAAAATCAGGCTTTGCAGATGGATTTACCTCTGTTTGAAAAACACATCTACAATCTTTGCAAACAGATATCATATCACAATCATAATCAGAAGCACACTCACAAGGGAATTCACAATTCCCATTAATGCAAACATAATTTGCTCCGCAATCTGGATCAGTTACACATTCATAAGGAACACAAGCTCCATCAAAACATTGAGAATCAGCATAACAATCATTATCTGTAATACATTCTGTACCTTCAGAGATACAAATATTATTTACACATATCTCTCCTATTGAACAATCATTATCTGTAATACACTCTAATCGAACACAAGCTCCATCAACACACCCATTAGGACAACTAGAAGAATAAAAATTAGCATACCCCTTAGAATTGCAATATC
>CAYNWY010000019.1:5081-11305 GCA_964401065.1 Candidatus Woesearchaeota archaeon | reverse complement strand
AAGTATTTGAGTTTTACAAGAAGGTTAAGCATTAATTTTTACACATAGCCTCAATCTCAGATAATTTTATATACTAAGATATTTCTCATAAAATATGAATAAAAAAGAATTATTAGAAAAATGTTTGAAGAATTACCTAAAGAAAAGGAAAGATATGAAAAGATGAATAAATTTGAGAAAGTGATGTATAAAACAGGAATATATGTATTAGCATTCAGAAAAACATACAGAGATAATATAATTCCAAAATATGATTTCTATTAATAATCAAAACAAATAAAAACTCAAACCAATTATCAAAAATATGTTTCCGGGAGTTGACCCAAGACAAATGCAAGGAATGCTCAAAAAAATGGGCATTTCTCAGGAAGATATAGATGCTTCTAAAGTTATAATTAAAAAAACCGACAATTCTAGAATAATTATTAACAATCCTTCTGTACAAAAAATAAAGATGCAGGGGCAGGAAACTTTCCAAATTGCAGGAGATATTTCAGAAGAATCTGGAGAAGTCGGAATATCTGAAGAAGACATTCAAACAATAATTGAAAAAACAGGAGTTTCAGAAAAAAAGGCACGAAAAACTCTTGAAGAAACAGGAGATTTGGCAGAAGCAATTCTGAAATTAAGCAAATAAACAAAAACTGTCAAAAAACTTTCACTCCTTGAAAACAGCAAAAGATATATAAATATTAAGCACTTGGTAAATTACACTTCTAAATGGGTTAAATAAATAGGAGGAGAAAGATACTAATATTATATTAATGGAAGATATTATTCAAGAAAAAATAAGTGCTGATCACCTATTATATGTAAGTTTAAAATACACAAAGACTTGTGATGTTATAAAAAATCTTATTCTGAGATGGAGAAAGATGATTGAGACAGCTATAGAAGAAATTCTAAAGTATGCAAAGAAAAGAAAAAAAATAAGCTCAATTTCATCAAATCCGCTAGGAAAAATAGAGGAAGTTAAAAAATTATTCAAAAAGGATAAAAATTTTCTTGAGGTTCTTGAAATGTATGAAATGTTTAGAAAAATAGATGAATTAAGAACTGAAAGAATAGGAGAATTTAGGAAGAATGTGGCTCTTAAGATTTTCTATCAGGGAAAAGAAATAAACGTGGACTTGGAAAAACTAAAAGAATACGCCGAGAAGTTAGAAAAGTTTATAAGCACTACAAAACAATTTCTTCTGTCAAAGTAGATTAAAAGCTTCTACGAAAAGTTACAAAAATGAACAAAGTAATTGTGATAACTTCAGGAAAAGGGGGTGTTGGTAAAACTACAACTGCTATAAATCTAGGCGCAGCCATGAATTATTTCGGAAAAGATGTTCTCGTAATTGATGGAAATCTATCCACTCCAAATATTGGAATTCATCTTAATTCCCCAGAAGTTCCTATAAATCTAAACCATGTTTTGCTTGGAAAAGCAGACCCAATAGAAGCAGTTTATGAGCATGAATCTGGACTTAAAGTAATGCCTTCTTCTCTTTCAATAAAAGAACTAAAAAGAGTAAAGCCTAACAAAATAGGTGATTTTAAAAAAGACTTCAAAAAACTATCTGAATATGTTATTGTAGATAGTGCTGCAGGATTAAGTGATGAAACTCTTGCTGCTATGGATTTAGCAGATGAACTCATAATAATCACAAATGCTGAAATGCCTGCTATAACAGATGCACTTAAGACAATAAAAGTTGCTGAACAAATGAAAATCCCTGTTATGGGAGTAATAATCACAAGGGTTAGAAAAGACAATATAGAAATGTCTCCTGAAACAGTAAAAGATATGCTTGAAACTCCTATTTTAGGAATGATTCCAGAAGATATAAATGTTAAAATATCAATGAATCAAAAAGATGCAATCATCCACACTCATCCAAAATCTGACGCTTCAAGGGCTTACAAAGAAATTGCTGCACGAATAGTTAATGTAGAATACGATTCTGACAAAGACAGGCTCCCTTTCTGGAGAAGAATTTTCAAGAGAATGGATTAATTTTTGTCAAAAACTAGATCCTCATTGGGGACTTTAAAAAATGTTCCACTTTCTGTAATTGATGGAACTAATATTTGTGAAGTTTTTTTATCTTTTCTTATTATTATAATTTTTACCAATCCCGAAGGTTTTTCTTTTACAATAACATTTTCTTTCATAACAAAAACTCCTCCAAGATCACTATGAGGATATTTAGAACCATTGAAATCAACAAAATATTCATTGCTAAACATTCCTTCATAATAATTACACTTTAAATAAGTCTCTTTATCTCCCATCTTAACTAATCCTCACACCATTTTCAATATCTTTTTCAGGAGAAATTAAAATAACCTCTATTTCTTTTCCTGAATTATCATGTGAAACAGCAGCCAACAACATCCCATGGCTTTCAATTCCTCTCATTAATCTAGGTTTTAAATTCACAAAAAAAACTATCTTCTTGTTTTTTAACTCCTCTTTAGAATAAAACTCTTTAATTCCAGCACAGATTACTCTCCCCCCAATTTCAGGACCAACATTCAAAGTCAATTTATAGAGTTTATCTGCTCCGGGAATATCCTCAACATTAATTATTTCAGCAACTCGCAAATCCAACTTTTGCCATTCATTAAATTCAATTATTCCATCCATGAAGAATCCAAGAAAAACAAGTTTAAAAAATTAATTATAATAAATTAAATACTTTTCGCTGAATTTCCTAAACAATCTTCTGAAACAAAATCTCCGCTTTTTTTATTTTGTTCTTTTCATTCAGGGGTTTTTTAATCTCACTAAGTTGAATCTTAAATCCAAATTGCTTTGCAATTTTCTCTGAGGTTGAGGGGATAAAAGGATAAAGCAAGATTGCGATTGCCTTTATACAATCAGCAAGTTCATATAAAACTTTTTTATCTTTAGTTTCCCATGGCTTTTTATTTTGAACATGCTCGTTGCAAATATCAATAAAAGCAAATATTTCATTGAGAACTTTATCAAATTCAAAATTCTCAAAGAGTTTTTCTATCTCCTTTAATTTCAACTTCTTCAAAAGTTTATTCTCACACTTCTCAATTCCATTTTTCTCAATAAGAGCTGAGACTCTTGAAACCAAATTTCCAAGCTTGTTTGCAAG
Organism: Candidatus Woesearchaeota archaeon; assembly: GCA_964401065.1. Classification (GTDB taxonomy): domain Archaea; phylum Nanobdellota; class Nanobdellia; order Pacearchaeales; family GW2011-AR1; genus MWBV01. The sequence continues at coordinate 8,186 of CAYNWY010000019.1, read as the reverse complement.
TTCATTATTATGTCTTTCAATTAATGCTTGTTCTGAAAAATCTCCATCGTCGCCGAAAGGGATTGTCCTCATGAGAAGGTATCTAATAGAATCTGCATCATATTTTTTTCTTAATTCCAAAGGATTAAGAACATTACCTAGTGATTTTGACATCTTTCTCCCATTCACAGTTAAAAAACCATGAACAATAACCTGTTTCGGAAGTTTAATTCCAGCGGACAATAACATTCCGGGCCAAATACCAGTGTGAAATCTAAGCATGTCCTTACCCACAACATGAATATCTGCAGGCCAATATTTTTCATATTTTTTATCAGGATAGCCAACTCCAGTAAGATAGTTCGTCAAAGCATCTGGCCAAACATATAAAACTTGAGATTCGTCTCCAGGAACAGGTATTCCCCATGGAAGGTGTTTTTTATCTCTAGAAAAACTAACATCCGTCAAACCATCTTTAATTAAAGATAGAAAATCATTTTTCCATTTCTCAGGAAGAATGTTAAGCTTATTTTTTTTAATCAAATCCTTTATTTCATTGGAATATTTTGAAAGTTTAAAAAAATAATTTTCTTCATCTATCAGTTCTGGAATCAAATTTGGATGGTCTGGGCATTTTCCATCAACTAAATCCTTTTCGGTTACAAATCTTTCACAACCATAACAATAATTTCCTTTGTATCTTTTCTTGTAAATATCTCCTTTTTTTTCCAAAATTTTCCATAAATGAATAACACCTACCCAATGGTTCTTCTTATCAGTTGTTCTAATAAAAAAATTATTAGAAATATTCAAAACCTTAGTAAGCTCATTAAAATAAGAGGAGTTTTTGTCAACAAACTGCTGAGGTGTTAAACCAGCTTCCTTAGCCATTTTATAATTTTTTACTCCATGCTCATCTGTTCCTGTTAAAAAAAAGACATTTTCTCCTAAAAGACGGTGCCATCTAGCTAAAACATCTGCTTGAACAATCTCTAAAGCAAAGCCAATATGAGGAGGGGCATTTGCATAAGGTATTGTTGTGGTAACATAAAATTTGTTTGCCATGAAAAAACAATAGAAAGAGAATATAAAAAGTTAATTACTTTATAACAAGACCAGTCAATCCTTCTTCTTCCTCTTTTCTTGTCATTACAGGTTTAAGTATTCCATGATAAAGAACTGCTGCTTCATGTTGGGGGATTTCTAAAACTTTCTTAAGTGTATTAACATAAAATTCATCTGATAAATCTTTTCCTTCTATTAAACCATAAAGTACAGAGGTTTCTTTTTCATCATATGTGCTTTGTAACTTTGCAAGTAAAGGTTGAGCTTTTTTAGGGTAGTTCTCTGCAAACCATTTAATAGCCTCTGTTGGGCTTGTTTTTTTTATTTGCTTTTGTTCAGAAATTTGAGCCGTAACTGGCCAATTATCTGAAAATTCTTTTTTAGCATTTAAGAGATAGTAAACTAATTTTGCAAATCTTTTTTCTCTTCCTGTTAATATAGAACCATAACTAGCTATTGTCCTTCCAAGTCTGCTGCATGCAACTGCCTCTTCAAGTGTATCTCTAGAATTCAAAGTATTAATATCAATTTCTTCTTTCTTCTTTCTAGCCATAATTTTCAAACATAAACCACCTATATAAGAATTATTGTGATAAAACATAATTGGTATAGGGAATTAAGATACGCAAACCTTTTAAAATAAACCTTCTATAGAATTAAAATGTTCTCAAAAAAGACCTGCCAAAGATGTGGAAGAAAAACAAGCAAAGACAATAGCTTTTGCCCTAGTTGTGGAGCCCCTTTAAAAAAAGTCCAAAGAAGAGAAGAATTTGGAATGCTAGGGGAAGACGATTCTTTCAATGAAATAGATCCCTTTTCAAATTCCATTTTTGGAGGAATGGGAGGATTTGGAGGAATTAATGAAGGATTTATGAACAAAATATTTTCAAACGCAATGAAAATGGTTGAAGAGATGGAAAAGGACAGACAAAGAGGAATTAAACCCCAAAACCAGAGCAGTAATAATTTTCCAAGAACAAGGATTAAATTGATGATAAATGGTAAAGAAATAAATCTAAACAATGGAATTGGAGAATCCCAAAATAATGAGAAAAAAGAAGTACAAAAAACAATAAAATTCAAAAAGTTCTCAGAAGAACAAATAAAAAAATTCTCTAAACTACCAAAAAAACAGCCAAAAACAGATTTGAAAAGAATTGCAGACAAAATAAGTTATGAAATTGAAATTCCTGAAGTGAATTCAATTGAAGATGTTTCAATAACCTCTCTAGAAAATAGTATAGAAATGAAAGCAATTGCAAAAGACAAAGCTTATTCAAAATCAATTCCAATAAACCTCCCTATAGTAGATTATGCTTTTTCAAAAGGACTGCTTGTTCTTGAGTTTAAGGGAAATTGATAATTTTTATATTTAATAAATGAGGCTGCACAGATTTGAACTGTGGACCCCTGCCTTATCAGAGCAGTGCTCTGGCCAGACTGAGCTACAGCCTCATAAATCTAACAACAAAAACAAATACAAACAATTTATAAAAGTTACCTAAACCCCTTTTTTAGAAATCTTATTCAATTCTCTTATAATTTCCTTCATTCCAGTAGAGCCAAATCCTTTCTCTCCTCTTTCTGTCTCTGAAAGCTTTTTCACCTCTACTATCTTTGCCCTAACAATAGGCACCAAAATTATCTGGGCTATTCTCATTCCCTTTTCAATTCCTATTGTCTTATCATTCATATTAACCAGTATTATTGAAACTTCTCCTCTAAATCCGCTATCAAAAGTCCCTGCAACAGTGTGCACATTCATCTTCTGAACAATTCCAGCTCTATCTCTAACAATCCCCACATATCCTTCAGGCACTTCAATTGCAATACCTGTGCTTACTTTTTTTTGCTCGAATGGAAAAATACTAACAGTTTCTATAGCTTTCAAATCAAAACCAGCATCTGTAGCAAGAGCATACTCAGGAGATTCAGCATTCTTTGATAATTTAAGGAAATTCAAAACAACCTCTCCCTCTTTTCTCCTCTTTTCAGCTTTTTTCTCAACCCTCTTTTTCATAAATCAAAAAAATAAACAAACTTTTTAAATTGTTCTGAAAA
>CAYNWY010000019.1:0-4981 GCA_964401065.1 Candidatus Woesearchaeota archaeon | reverse complement strand
CTCAAGCTTTTTAAATAAACTTTTTCTAAAATAGTCATGGCACACGGAATGTATCATTATATAAAACAGGCTTGGAAAAAACCAGATTCAAAAGTTCTTATGAAAAGAATGGAAGAATGGAGAAAAAGTCCAGCTCAAGTTAGTGTTGAAAAACCTTTAAGATTAGACAGGGCAAGAGCTCTTGGATACAAAGACAAAACAGGATTTATAGTGATAAGAGTAAGAGTAAAGAGAGGGGGGCATAAAAGAGAGAGGCCAAACAAAGGAAGAAGAGGTAAAAGAATGCATACAAGAAAAAATCTAAAAATGTCTTATAAGTGGATTGCTGAACAAAGAGTTGCAAATAGCCATAAAAATCTTGAAGTTTTAAATTCTTATGAAGTTGGAAAAGACGGAATAAATTATTTCTATGAGGTAATATGTGTTGATCCCCAAAGACCAGAAATAAAAAATGACCCAACAATAAATTGGATAACAAAAGGTTCAAACAAAAACAGAGTTTTGAGAGGACTTACAAGTTCTGCTAAAAAATCAAGAGGATTGAGAAGCAAGGACCCAACAAACAAATCTCGTCCAAGTGTAAGGGCTGGGGAGATACCGAACCCTAATTCTGGAAGAAGATACATAATGCATAATTAGAGATAAATCTTCCAAAAATTATTTAAACCCCTCATTTATTCTATAATTATGAGCTTAAAAGGAAGTGAAACTGAAAAAAATTTATTGAAAGCATTTGCAGGTGAAAGCCAAGCAAGAAACAGATATACTTATTTTGCCTCTGTTGCAAAAAAAGAGGGATATGAACAAATCTCTGCAATCTTCACAGAAACAGCTGATAATGAAAAAGAACATGCAAAAATCTTCTTCAAACATTTGGAAAAATCTGAAGGAACTCCAGTTGAAATAACTGCAAGTTATCCTGCTGGAAAAATTGGAACAACAAAAGAGAATCTTTTAGCAGCTGCAAATGGGGAAAAAGAAGAATGGAGTGCTTTATATCCTGATTTTGAGAAAGTTGCAAGAAAAGAGGGTTTCAAAGAAATTGCAGAATCTTTTAAAGAAATAGGTAAAGTTGAAGAGCACCACGAAAAGAGATATAGAAAATTACTCAAAAATATTGAAGAAGGAAAAGTTTTCAAAAAAGATAAAGTTGTTAAATGGAAATGCAGAAATTGCGGATATGTTCACGAAGGGAAAGAAGCCCCAGAAATATGCCTTGCTTGCAAGCATCCACAAGCATATTATGAATTATTAGAAGAAAACTATTAAACAGAATTTTATCAAATGACAGAGAAAAAAGAAATTTACAAATGCGAAATATGTGGAAATATTGTAGAAGTAGTACACGAAGGCGGCGGAGTGCTGATTTGCTGCGGACAGCCAATGAAACTCCAGAAAGAAAATGAAGTTGATGCTTCTCTTGAAAAACACGTCCCAATAATTCAGGGAAAAAAGTAAAGATAGGCTCTGAAAAACACCCAATGACTGCAGAACATTATATTGAATGGGTTGAAGCAACTTCAGAAGATGGGCAGATTGCAAAGGTTTTCCTTAAATCAGATTCAAAACCAGAAGCAAAATTCTCTTTCAAGCCAGTAAGTGCAAGAGCATACTGTAATTTACATGGTTTGTGGAAGAGTGCACAATGGTAAATAAGAATAATTAAAAACATCTCCTCCTAATATAATTCATGCTCTATTCAAAACTTGTAGAAACTTACGACTCGCTTGGAAAGACAACTAAAAGATTAGAAAAAACAGATATTCTTTCAAAATTCTTAGAATATCTCTCTGAAAAAGATAAAGATGTCCTATATCTCTTAAACGGAGATATTTACCCTAACTATGATGAGAGAAAGATAGGAATTAGCAATCAGATAACAATTAAGGCAATTTCAAAATCCTCTGGAATATCCTCAGAAAAAGTTGTGCAAGAATGGAAAAAAATAGGGGATTTAGGAAAAGTTGCTGAAAAACTAATTCATTCCAAGAAACAATCAACTTTATTCTTAAAATCACATTTAACAACTGAAAAAGTTCTTGACAATCTGAGAAAACTGCCTGAATTAGAAGGAGAGGGGACAGTTGAAAAGAAATTAAATTTAATCACGGAATTATTAACTTCTGCTTCTCCATTAGAATCCCTCTATTTAGTAAGAACCTTGATTGGAGATTTAAGGATAGGGATACAAGAATCAACTATCCGGGATGCTATTACAAAAGCCTTCTTTAATTCAGATAAAGAATCCTCTAAAATAATACAAGAGGCAATTGATAATCTCAATGATTTAGCAGAGATTTTTATTATAGCAAGAAAAGGAAAAATAAGTGAATTTGAAAAAATAGAATTGCAAGTTGGAAAACCAATAAAGGCTATGCTTGCACAAAAAGTAAAAACAATAGAAGAAGGATTCAAGGCTGTAGGGACACCTTGTGCAATTGAATACAAATATGATGGATTCAGATTGATTATTCATAAGAAAAATTCTGAAATAAAATTATTCACAAGAAGACTTGAGAATGTTACAAAGCAATTTCCAGAAGTTGTTGAATACATACAAAAATATGTCAAAGGAAATTCTTGTATTCTAGATTCAGAGGCAATTGGGTATAACAAAAAGACAAAAGAATATACCCCCTTTCAAGCTATTTCACAGAGAATAAGAAGAAAGTATGATATTGAAAAAGTACAGGAAGAACTCCCTGTTGAAATTAATGTATTTGATGTATTATATTATGAAGGAAAATCTCTTATAAAAGAGCCTTTTGAAAAGCGTGCTCAATTAGTAAGAAAAATTGTAAAAGAAACTCCTTACAAAATAGTTCCTTCTAAACAGATAATAACTGGAGATTTGAAAAAAGCAGAAGAATTTTATAAAAAAGCTCTTAAAGATAATCAAGAAGGAGTAATGATGAAGAGTCTTTCTGCAATCTATCAGCCTGGAAGCAGGGTGGGACATATGTTAAAAGTAAAACCTTCAGACAAAGATTTAGATTTAGTGATTACAGGTGCAGAATATGGAACAGGAAAAAGAAGTGGATGGTTGAGCAGTTTCATTTTATCCTGCAAAGCAAAAGAAGGTTCAGAATTTCTTGAAATAGGAAAAGTAGGAACAGGTATTAAGGAAAAAGACGAACAAGAAGGAGTATCTTTTAATGAACTGAATGATTTATTGAAACCTCTGATAATAAAAGAAGAAGGAAAAAATGTAAAAATAAAACCAAAGATAATAGTCGCGGTCACGTATCAAGAAATCCAGCAATCTCCAAATTATAGTTCTGGTTGGGCTTTAAGGTTTCCAAGAATAACTGCACTAAGACCAGATAAACCCCTTTCAGAGATTGCCAGCTTAGATGACATTGAAAGAGATGTTGAAAGGCAGAGAAGAAGATAAAAAGGGATAAAATTTTAAAGCATTTTATCCTAAGATTAAAATGAAAAGAGAGAAGAGGAAAGCTGAGATTAAGAAAAAGATATCTAGCAAAAAAGTTATTATCCTTTGGACAATAGTAGGAATAGTATTAATTTTCTTATTCATTCTGCTCAAAAATCTAGCCCTAACAGCAAATGTTATTAAGATACCCATAACTATTTCAGATGAGAACATGAAAAAAGTATTAGGAATAGGTATTGGAATAATTATTATCCTAGTGATAATACTTCTTTCTATAAGAAAAAATAAAAAGCAAACTGAAGAGCCAAAAGAACCACCAAAACAAGAAAAAATCTACAAAGAACATCCATATTACCCATCAGAATTAGAACAAGAATATGCTTCAAATCAAACAGAGAATTTTAGGGTGCCAGTCAAGCCAATCAATACCCAAATAAAGAAAATTAAGACTCCAGTAAAATCAACTAAAACTCAAAAAAAGAAATCTAAGAAGTCAACTAAGCCAACAAAAATAGATGATGAAGAGGATGAAATATAAATAAGCATTTAAAGTACATTATTGTAATATTAAAATGAAAAGAGGGAAGAAGAAACCTAATAAAAAGATAATTATTATCTTGTCTATCACAGTAATACTGTTGATTGCTCTATTTATTATTTTTAAAAATCTAGCCCTAACAACTAAAGTAATTGAGAAACCTCCAACACCAGAAAATTGCTCCAACGAGAGCATAAAAAAAGCGTGGGAGTTTATATTCAAAGGAAGTTCTGAAAATCTAACAATAGTTGCTCCTACTACAAATTATTCAAATGAAACAAATTATTCAGAAGATGAATTAGCAGGAATATTCAACCTCAGTGGATGCCCTGTCTATTCAATCTATCAAGTAAATGGAACAAACGTAAAGGCACTTGTTGGAATAGATACTTGGTTTTTTGTAAGCATAAAGATGATTTATGCAATTAATGGAAATTTTAAACCAGAAGCAATAGAAAATATTACTTCCTCATTAAAAAACACTTCTGAGGTTTTTATAGAAATTCTTTCAAATTCAATAATGGGTTTTGAAGGAGATAATAGTAGTTTAATACCAAGAAATATAACTACAATTGAAGAAGCAAAATCTCAATTTGAATCTGTGTTTAAAATTACGTCTTCCAATTGGACATCTGAATCCTCTGACTCGGAATACCCCAACTTAACTTTGTATATTTTCAATGAAAGTGAAGGGATGAAAAACATGACTTTATTTGGAGAATCAATAGACCCTATGGGAGAGGTAATAAAAGTAGGAATGATTTTTGGAAACTCCAGTCTAGATGAGTATATTTATACTGAAATGTCCATGTTAAGTATATTAAAAAGTCTAGGAAAACAATTTGAAAATTGGACTTCTCCAATAAACACTTCTCTAAAGAACATAACAATAGAGGTTAATAATTCAAGATTGAGAATGTCAGAAGAATTGAGTCTTTTTTCAGAACCGCGTTTAGGAAAGCAAAAAGTAAAAATCCTTGAAAATAATAAAATATTAGGTGATTGACCAGAAAACGGACCAAAAAGGCTTAAATAACAGCTAAACTACG
>CAYNWY010000018.1:0-11595 GCA_964401065.1 Candidatus Woesearchaeota archaeon | reverse complement strand
TAAGTATGAATGGGAAATAAATCCAAAATTTATGGCTTAGGATTTACACATAGCTTGAGATTGATTATAATTATTTAAAAATAAAAGGCATCACTATTCTGAATGCCACGATTAAAATTACAAATAAAACCACATGTGCAGGTTTCAAACTAATATAACTTGAATATTCTTCACTGTATCTCATCAACCCCCCGAATCCTCCTGGGAGGCTTATTTTGTTATCTGATGCCATGAATATTTTAAAGAGAGATAGTTTTTAAAAGTTTGGTGGATAATTATCTTTATGGACATTAAAAATATTAAAAATTGGACCCCGGAAATTGAAAAGGAAATTGTTGAAAAGTGGAAGAAAGCAGAGATGTTTAGAGTAAGCCTAACTTCAAAGAAAAAAATCTATTCAATTGATACCCCTCCCCCATATGTTAATGCACCGGTTCATATTGGGCAGGCAGTCACCTATGCTTATATGGACTTTTTTGCAAGGTTCAAAAGAATGAAGGGATTTGATGTTGTTTTTCCATTAGGATTGGATAGAAACGGGCTTCCAATTGAGATTGGAGTTGAAAAAAAATTTGATGTTTCTGCATTTAAACTTTCAAGAGAAGAATTTTTAAATTACTGTAAAAAACTTCTTGAAGAAACTTCAAGCGAAACAGAAGACACTTTTGCTAAATTGGGAATTTCATTCACTTCTTATAAAGAAGGCAAACATCTTGGGTCAGTATATAAAACAGATTCAGAAGAATACAGAGAGATAACCCAATCCACGTTTATTGATTTGTTTAAGAAAGGAATGATTTATGAGAATGTAAGAATAAATAACTGGGATCCTAAATTACAGACAACACTTGCTGATTCAGAAATTGAATATGAGGAAATTCCATCAACTTTTAGTTTTGTAAAATGGAAAATTAAAGAGACTGGCAAAGAGATAATTATTGCGACAACAAGGCCAGAATTAATTTGCACTTGTGGCATGATTATTTTTCATCCTGATGATAAAAGATACAAATCTCTTGATGGGAAAACAGCTATTTCTCCAATATTTAAGAAAGAAATCCCTATTAAAGCTCATTCTTCAGCAAAAATAGATAAGGGAACTGGTTTGGTTATGATGTGTTCTGCTGGTGATTTAAGTGATATTCATTTTTTTAGGGAAATGAATCTTAAGCCAGAAATTGCAATAGATTTTGATGGTAAAATGAATAAATTTGCTGGTCCTTTAAAAGGATTAACCGTAAGAAATGCAAGAGAAAAGATTATAGAAATGTTACAAAAAGAAAAACTTTTATCCAAGCAAGAGAAAATAACCCATAGAACACCTATTTCTGAACGTTCGGGTGCAGAAATTGAATTTATTGAGATGTCTGAGTATTACCTTAAGCAAATTGATTTTAAAAACGAAATAGAAAAGATTTCAAAAGAAATTCATTTTTATCCTGAGACAGCAAGAAAACTATTAGAAGATTGGATAAATTCTGTTTCTATTGACTGGCCTATCTCTAGAAGAAGATTTTATGCTACTCCGATTCCATTATGGAATGGAATTATTAATGAAAAAAAAGCATATGCTTTGCCCACTCCTGGAAAATACTATGAACCTTGGAAAGAGCCCCCAGCAAGAAAATTTGAAGTTTATCAGGATGGGAAGCAGATAGGATTTGTAAAAGATTTTAAAAATGTTAAGTGGGAAGGAGAGATAAGAGTTCTTGACACATGGATGGATTCTTCAATTTCAGAACTTGTTTTATTGAAATATAAAAAAGATTCTGAATTTTTTAAAAAGGCTTATCCGTGTTCTTTAAGGCCTCAGGGAAAAGAGATAATCAGGACATGGCTTTATTATACATTATTAAGAGGCTATCTTGAAACAGGTAAGGCTTGTTTTAATGATGTTTGGATTAATCAGCATATTGTTGATTTAGGAGGATATAAAATGTCAAAGTCAAAAGGAAATGTAGTAGATCCTCAAAAACTTTTGAAAGATTATGGAGGAGAGGCAATAAGATTTTGGGCAGCAACAGAAGGAGATTTATCTTCTCAAGATTTGAGATGTTCTGAAGAAAGAATTAAAGGAGAGGTTAAAACTCTAAATAAAATTTTGAATGTCTCTAAGTTCGTAATGCTATTTAAGAAACCAAGAAAAAAACCAAAACTTAATGGTTTGGATGAGCTTTTTATAGATTATATTGAAGATTTAACCAAAAGAACAGAAGAGAGTTACCAAAAATATGATTTTTATCATCCTTCAATTGAATTAAGGAGATTTTTATGGGAAATTTTTGCTTCTCATTACATTGAGATTATTAAATCAAGAGCATATAATCAAGAAAAGAAATTCTCAGAAGAAGAGTCTGATTCAGCAAAGTGGACTTTGTATTATTTATTGGAGAGATTTTTGCTTTTAGTTTATCCTGTTATACCTCAAATAACCTCTTTTATTTGCGAAGAGAAGGGTATTGACTTGCTTAAATCAGAATGGCCAAAAGCAGATGTTATTGGAAAGAATTTGAAATTAATTGATAAAATAATGGAGTTTAATTCTTGGATTTGGAAGCATAAAAAAGAAAAAGGACTTAGTTTAAGAAGTCCTGTTCAAAAAATTCAACTTCCTGTAGAATTAACAGCTTTCGAAAATGACTTAAAGATATGTCATAACTTAGTTTAGATATAAAATCTTAAAAAGTAGCTTATTATTTATTTAATATGGGGCAAATCTTAGATGATATTCTTCTTTTTATAGGTATTTTTCCAATGCCAAGACCACTCGCTAAAGTAAAACCTATTGGCTGGATTGAAATAGAAGGTAAGACTAATTATGAAAAATTAGAGGAATTAAATGGACAATTAATATGGGTTCAAGACTTTCATCATGGAGTTATTTATGGAAAGTTAAATTATAATTCTCCTCATGCTGAAAGATATTATCTTACTGATTCTAATTATCAAGATATTCCTTTACAGGTTCATGATCTGGAGAATATTGGATTAAGAACAATTCTTAACTAATTTTATAAACCCTTTTAGTTTTCTTTAATCATGGCAATGATGAGTAAAATAGAGCTCGAATCCTTATTAGAAGAGCTTGAAAAACACAAGGGAAGGCATACAGAATTGATTAGTGTGTATGTCTCTGCAGGATATGATGTTGTTTCAGTACAGAAACAGCTGGAAGCAGAAAAATCAACTGCTAAAAATATAAAATCAACTTCAACAAGAAAGAATGTTGTTGATGCATTGGATAAGATAGTTAGATATATTAAAGATCTTAAGAAGAATCCTGAAAATGGGCTTGCAATATTTTGTGGGAATATATCCAAGATTGAAGGACAGGATGATTTGCAATTGTGGGGAGTTGAACCGCCTTTACCATTAAAAACAAGATTATATAGGTGTGATAAAGATTTTGTTTTAGATCCTTTAAGAGAACTTCTTGAAGTTTCAGAGATATTCGCTTTGTTAGTAATGGATAGAAAAGAAGCAACAATAGGAATGCTTGAAGGGAAAAGAATAGAATTGCTTCAAAAAATGACTTCGGGTATTCCAAGCAAGGTGAGGGCAGGAGGACAAAGTTCTCAAAGATTTCATAGAATTACAGAAGGGTTGACAAAAGAATTTTACAAAAGAATTGCAGATGAGATGAAAAATATATTTTATGAGAGTAAAAAATTGAAAGGTATTCTTATTGGTGGACCAATTCCAACCAAAGATGAATTTATTGATGATGAATATCTTCCAACACTCTTAAGAAACAAGGTTATAGGTGTTATAGACATAGGGGGAAGTGATGAATCTGGGCTTAAGGAGCTTGTTGAAAAATCACAAGACATACTCGTAAATCAAGAAATTGTTTATGAGAAAAAACTTATGGAAAAGTTTTTTGATACTCTTGGGTCTAAACCGGATTTTGTTGCATATAAACAAGAGGGGGTAAAAAAAGCTCTTGAATATGGAGCTGTTGATACTTTACTTTTATCAAAAGATTATGATAGAGAATTAATGAAAGAGCTTAAAAGAATTGCAGAGGAAAATGGAACAAAGATTGAGATGGTTTCAACAGAGACAGAAGAGGGAAAACAGTTCTTCCAGTTATCGGGGATTGGGGCTTTATTGAGATATAAGATTTAATTTTATTTTAAAAAATTCTAATTGCTTTATTGTATGGAAATGTAGAATCGCTGCAATGATATACTTTATGAGTAATTTGATTGAAGGTTGTTCTAAATTCCAAGTTATTTTGTTTTATTAGTTGTTTATTTTCAGGAGAGGTTTTTAATTGAGGAGATTTGAATGCTTCTGGTTTAAAGCCAAAACAATTTTCAAATTCTGAAATACCTCGGTTTAGTTCTTCCTGTGAAATATCTGAATAAAAAAACTCTTTGTAAGTGTGAGTTATTCCATGCAATTCAAGTGTTTTATTTAATGATAAAATGTAAGAACACCATTCTTGATTCTCTGAAATTGGATTATTGTTATAATCTGGGATTACATATAATACATCTGGGTTATACTTTATCATTTCAGGGCAGGGTATACCGGGGGTAACATCATCAATCTCAGTTGGATTAACTAATCTTATTAAGAATAATGTTACTAATGCTATTAGCAGGATAATTGGGATTATTAATCTCTTCTTTACACTCTTTTTCATTTTCTTGAAATGGCTTTTGTTATTAAATAATTATTGATAATGCTTTTAAATACAATTTGTTTTTATCAGTTATGTCCACAAGCAAGACAATTAAAGAGATTGATGAAGCAAAGGAGAAAGAGGACCTGAAGACTCTTGAAGCAGTCTTTTTTATATCAGGCAGGTTTTTGAGCATGCAGGAGTTGATTTCTTTGAGTGATTTAAATCCTATAATTCTTGGGGATTTAATTGAGAGATTAAAGGACAAGTATAATAAAGATGATTCTGCACTTGAGATTGTTGAGAAAAATGGAATGTGGAAGATGGATGTTCATCAGGAATATTCAAAGATTATTAATAAACTTGCAACAGGAAGTTCTGAATTTTCAAAGGCAGAGCAGGAAACACTCGCAATTATTGCATTTAAACAGCCAATAAAACAGTCTGTTATAATAAAAATAAGAGGAAATAAAGCATACGATCATATAAAGAAATTAAGTGATTTGGAATTGATAAAAAAGAAAAAATCCGGACATACGCATGAATTAAGTTTGAGCGAGGATTTTTATGATTATTTTAGTGTTTCTGAGAGCGAAAGAGCTAATGTTCCTGGTTTGAGCGAGGAGATTAACAAAGAGATTGAAGTTGCAGAGAAAGAAGTGGAGAGTGAAGAACAAGGAAGTTCTGACGAATTCAAGAAGAATTCGGAAGAAGCAGAAAGAGAGGAAAATTCATCACAAGAATCTTTAAAAGAAGAAAATTCTGGGTAATCTGATGGAAGTCCCTTTAAAAGAGGAGAATAAAGAGAACAGAGGAAAAGAAAATGAATTTTATTGATTTTGTTTTTTTCTTTTACACATTTATTGGGTTGTATATGCTTGCCTTAATGATAATCGTTTACATTCCTCACAGAAAAGAGATGTTCTCTTATCCTAAAGGAAAACCAGAACCAGTTAGCATTGTTATGCCTTGTTATAATGAAGGAGATAGTATTGGAAAAGCAATAGAAAATTTGTTAAGTATGAATTATCCTAAGAATATGATTGAGATTATTGTTGTTGATGATAAATCTAAGGATAATTCTGTTGAAATTATTAAAGAATATGTAAAAAAATACAATAATGTAAGGCTTATTGTGAATGAAAAAAATTCTGGGGGTGCTGCAGAACCAACAAACATAGGAATCAGAGCAGCAAAGTATGATTATATTGCTGTTGCAGATTCAGATTCTTATCCTGAGAAAGATGCTTTGATTAAAATGATTGGTTTTTTACAAGAAGATAAGTCAATTGGGGGAGTTACTGGAGCTGTCCTTGCTAAAAGTTCTGAGACTTTTGCTCAGAAACTCCAATATTTGGAATATGTTGTTATTTGCTTTGCAAGAAAACTTTTGGATTATATTGATTCGGTTTATGTAACTCCTGGACCTTTTGCTCTTTATAGAAAAAAAGTACTTTTTGAAATAGGATTATTTGATAAAAAGAACTTAACTCAGGATATTGAAATTGTTTGGAGGATGATGTCGCATGGATATAAAGCCAGGATGTCTCTGGATGCTAAGATTTATACAATAACCCCAAGAACTTTTAAGAAATGGTGGGGACAGAGGGTCAGATGGAATATTGGAGGGACCCAGACTATTGTAAAGTACAAAAAATGGGCATTTAAGAAGAATATGCTGGGAATGTTTATTATTCCTTTTTTTAGTGTATCTTTATTTATTGGGCTCGTAGGAATATTTCTTTTTCTTTATTTAGTTATAAGGAGGTTTTTAGTCATATATCTATCAACTAAGTATTCTATAATCGCAAATGAGACAGTAACAAGATTGATTCATTTTAGTTTTAATCCATCTGTTTTGAATTTTTTTGGTATAAGTTTATTCTTGTTAGGATGTTTTTATACACTCTTTGCTTTAATGACTATGAAAGAACTTAATCTAAAGAACATAAATCTTTTTAATCTAATCTTTTTTTTAACAGTATACCTGATGATTTATCCGTTGGTAATGATCAGTGCTTTGTATAAATTTGCAGTAAAAAAATATTCATGGTAAAATGGTAAATAGTAAAAATGCATTTTGGCAAGCCCTTGTGGTGACTATTTTTGTTTTTGTAGCAGGGCTTGTTTTGGGATTTCACATAGAATTGTCTAATGTGGACAAATCAGATTCATTAATAAGAAGTTCAGAGGTTGATTTTCTGGACCAGCAAATTAAATTTTCCATTTTGAACAGCGGGATTAATTTTAATTGTGAAAACTCCAAAAAAGATATTTTTGATTTCGCTGATCAGGTATACGTGGATGCTGTAAAATTTGAAGAAGAAGATGCACAATCAAAATTTACAGAAGAACAAAGGGGCATTCTCCATAAGAGATATGATTTATTAAGAGTTAATTTATGGATAGAGTCTTTAAAATTGAGAGAAAATTGCAACGGAAGCTTTCACACTATTCTTTACTTTTTTGATTACAGTTCACCCGATGTTGATATTCGGTCTGAACAGAGAATAATGAGTTTGGTTTTATTGGATTTAAAATATAGGTATCCTAATGATATACTTCTGCTACCTATAGCAGCAAATATGGATTTAGATTCTATTGATATGATTAAAGAGAATTATAATGTCTCGAGGTCTCCTACTCTAATTATTGATGAATCTTTAGTTATAGACTCTTTAATAACAGCAGATGAACTTGAAAAGAAAGTGTTTGGAGATGAGAAAAGGGAAAAGGTTATCATTCTAAATAGCTGATTTTTATGATACAAAAATAATACAAATATTAAAAAAGGGGGTATAACTCAATTTTTTATGGCAGAATGTTATAGATGTGGAGTTTCTGATGAAAAGGAGAGATTATTCAACGCTATATCTCGTAAAGGAGTTGTTAAAATATGCAAAAACTGTTCTAATGAAGAGGATTTACCCATTATTCAGCCAGCTGATTTAAACAAGCCTGAAAGGGTTAAGAGCGTTTATGAGAGACTTTCTGCAATGGCTAAACTTGACCCAGAAAAACACAGAAAAATGCTTCTGGAGAAGGAAAGGCAAGAATCTATGAGGAAACGTAGGCAAGACACTACTTTAAAGGATGTGATTGATAGCAATCTCGAAAAGAAAAAGCCTCAACCTAGAACAGATTTGATTGATAATTTTCATTGGGTTCTTATGAGAATGAGAAGGTCAAAGAAGCTTACTCAAAAGCAATTGGCAGAGAATATAGGAGAACCAGAATCTCTTGTAAAAAGTGCTGAAGAAGGGATTATTCTTAATAATGCAGATACTCTTGTAAGAAAACTTGAAAGCTATCTTGGAGTTAAAATAAGAAAAGGAGATAGCCCTTATTCTTCAGAAGGACCTAAATATGTAAAAGCTGGAATAAGTGAAGACCCTGCTAAGAGAGAAGCAAGAGAAAAGTTTGAAAAAGAAGGTAATTTTGACAGCAAAACGACAGAGACACTTACTATAGCAGATTTGCAGGAAATAAAGAAGAAAAAAGAAGCTGAAGGTTCTGGAGGATTTTTTTCTTTCTTGAAGAAAAATAGAAAACAGGAAGATGCTGAGCCTAAAGAAGAAAAAGAAATTTCTGATGAAGAAGCTAATGATATTCTTTTTGGAAAGTGAAATTATAATTGAAGACTTTTTAGACATCACTTCGTTCGGTCTAAAAACTTTGTAGGCAAAGTTTTTAAACTAATTTTATTGTAAACTATTATGGAAATGAAAATTCTTAAAGATTCAAAAGAAGAACTTGAAGTAGAAATTGGAAGTTTGACTATGGTTGAGATATTAAGAGTTTATTTGAATAAGGATTCTTCTGTTACTTTTGCTGCTTGGAAGAGAGAGCATCCTACTAAGAAGCCAATTTTGGCTGTAAGGACAAAGGGAAAAACCCCTAAGAAAGCAATAAATGATGCAATTGCTTTAATAACAAAGGATTTAGAAAATATAGAAACTGATTTTAAGAAGTTAAAATAATCATGTTCTTTTTTAAATAGCAATCTTTATTAATTTCTTGATGATTTTATTCTTATGAAAACAGAGAAGATTTCAACAGGGAGTTATGATTTAAACACCTGGCTTTATGGGGGATATGAAAGAGATATTATAACAATGATTGCTGGTCCTCCTGGATGTGGAAAAACTAATTTTGTTATTTTAGCTTCTTGTAGTCAAGCTAAGAAAGGAAACAAAGTTATTTTTGTGGATACAGAAGGCGGGTTTAGTGTTGAGAGAGTTAAGCAAATTATGGGAGCAGAAAATGCTGAAAATGCCTTGAAAAATATTTTTCTTTTGAAACCCACAAGTTTTGAAGAGCAAAAAAAAGACTTTCTAAAATTATTAAATTTTGTGAAAAAAGGGGAGGTTGGGTTGATTGTTATAGATGGGATGGCTATGCTTTACAGATTAGAAGTTGGAGAGGCTCATAATCTAAAAGATGATGAGAAAATAAAAGATATAAATAGGGAAATTGCAAAGCAAATGCGTGTTCTGGCTGAAATTTCAAGAAAGCAAAATATTCCAGTTCTTATTACAAACCAGGTTTATATGGAATTTTTGCCTGAAGAAGAGTTCAAAAAAGGTGTTGAGAGAAGCACAAACATTGTGGGGGGAGATTTATTCAAATATTGGAGTAAATGCATAATTGAATTAAAAAATGATGATGGAAAGAGAAAAGCAATTCTTCTAAAGCATAGAAATATGCCTCAAAAAAAGATTGAATTTCTTATAAAGAATGAGGGTATATCAAGAAAAAGGTGGATTTGAGTATATAAATTATTATAAAGTAAAAATCTTTTATTTTTTTATGAAAGATTTAGTGTATATATCTTCTATGGGAATTAATGATTTGGTTAAGAAGTTTCCGGATAAAGAAGATTTAATTAGATTTCCAAATATTAGTGCACAATATTTTGGAGAACTTATTCAGAAGTACTTTTCTTTTAATGGTTTTTATAATATCACTAATGTAAATGAAAAGAAAATATTATTAAAGAAATTGGATGGAAATACATTAGGACCCCCTAAAGATTATAAAATATTTGAATTAGTCTTTCCAGAACACACATTTGCTTTAAAATCTTTTGCTGAAAATGGAGTTTCATTAGTCAAGGGGGAGATATATTCTAGGAAATTTGAAGGAACTTTAAAGAAAGTTTTTGGAAAGGAACATTCTATTTTTATAACCAAAGAAATTAAGGAGTAATTTTTGATTTGGATTTTGGGTTTATTAACTATTTCGTAGTATGATAAAAATTTAAAGCAATTTATTTTACTTGGGTTATGGCAGAAAATATAAAATTTGAAACAATTAAAAAAACTGCAGATGTTGGCTTCAAAATAAAGGATTTTAGTAATATTTCTAGAATAGATTCAATTTCCCCTCCAAGTGTCTTTATAGGTTCTAAATTGAAATATCCTCTTGTAAATGTGGGTATATTAAGTCCATTAAATAAAGATGAAAATTCTTGGCTTTATGATGATGCAAAATACTGGGCTGATAATAATCTGAATATAGAAGAAGTCATGAGTTTGAGAAACGGGCTTCTTAACTCAAGATTCCAGGCAAAAGTCAGTGATATAAGGCTTAATAAAAAATTTGTTGAGGTTGCAAAGGATGTAGCAATCTCTTCAAGACAGATTGATATTGAAATTGAATTGAAAAATAGGCTAATTGTTGGGAGAGAGAAAGATAAAGTTTTAACTCCCTATGGAATGAGGGCTGGATTGAAAAACGTAGAGATAACTGGAAATTTAAAGATTGATAAAAAAGTTGACAAAGCCATGAATGATGATATTAAAGTTTCAGAAGCAATGGAATTTTTGTATAAGAATGAGATTAATGAGTATTCATTGAGTAAAATCTTGAGTGTTGGAGTATTGGGATTAAAGAAAAATAAAAAACTTGTCCCAACAAGATGGAGCATAACTGCTACAGATGATATGCTTGGAAAGCAGTTTTTGAGGAATGTAAGAAGTTATCCTTGGATAGAAAATTACGAGCTTTTTTATGGGGAATTTATGGGAAACCAGTACATTCTCTTGATGTTCCCAAGTGTTTGGAGTTATGAATTATTTGAATTATATCTTCCTCATAGTTCTTGGAATCCAGGGCAGGAAATAAAAGCATCTACAGATATTGAAGGATATTCTGGTAGGAAGAGTTATGCATTTGATACTGCTGGAGGATATTATGCCTCTCGTTTTGCTGTTCTTGAATATTTAAATTCTATAAAAAAACAGGCAAGTGTAATTGCAATAAGAGTTGAAACCCCGAGTTATTGGGCTGCTCTTGGAGTTTGGGTGTGTAGGGAGTCTGTTAAGAAGGCGCTAAAGAATAAATCATTTAAATTTGAATCTAAAGAAGAAATGTTAACTTCTGCTAAATTTATTTCTGATAAAAAGTATAAATTTGATATAAATGATATTTTGGGTAGGAGCAAGCTTTTGAAGACTGTAAATACTCAAAAAAATATTACAGAATTCTTTTAAATAATCTATCCATCTTTTGAGCTAGAGTACAAGTAGGAAATGATTTAGATAATTCTAAGATATCTTTATAAAATTTCTTATAGTCTTTTGATGAAATACTAAACCTATAAACATCAAATTTGCCATAAGCATATTTTTCTCTTAGTGGATGACAAATATATCCACACTTTATCCCAATTTCCCTTATATCATTCATTAATCTTTTATTTTTTCCATAAATTGTTATAACCTCTCCAACATGCCCCTCATCTACTATAAATGAAATTAATCCTGCTAATAAAAATTCCTTTTTTAACTTTTTAATATTTTTTGGAACATAGGCTTCAAATGTATTTGTGTTGGGCAGTTTGAAGTAATATAAATAAAATTCGGTTATTATCTTTGGTACGTTTAATCTGCCATTTTCAAATTCCCCTTTTGGATAATTAAATTTTCCAAATATATTCTGTAACTTTTTAAGAAAATTGTTAA
>CAYNWY010000017.1:0-11786 GCA_964401065.1 Candidatus Woesearchaeota archaeon | reverse complement strand
AGGTTCAAGTAGCATTAACGAAAGATATATAAATGTATAACCTTTGTAGATATAATATAAAATGGGAAAAATACCTATGCAAGCAAGATTGAGAAGAGAAATTCATAGAAAGATAGCATATGCTCAAGATTTGATCGTCAAGGAAGTCTATTCTGTAATGAATAATGCAGTTCTTCATGGAGGAACAGCTATCTGGAGATGCTACAATGGAAGAAGATTTTCTGAAGACTTAGATTTTTATCTTCCAAAAGATATACAAAAAATCAATTTAATCTTTGAAAATCTAAATAAAAATGGTTTTGACATTAAAAAGAAGAAGATATCTGAAAACAGTGTTTATTCTGAATTGGAATTTGAAAGAACCTCTGTTAGATTAGAAGCTACTTTTCAAAAAATACCAGGTGTAATCTGTGACTATGAAATGTCTGATGGAAATATCATTTCTGTTTATAGTTTAACTCCAGAGGATTTCATAATTGAGAAAGCTAGGACTTATTTGAAGAGATTTAAGATTAGGGACTTGTGGGATGTCTTCTTTTTGCTAAAACTTGCGGAAAATGTTAAGAAACTAAAAGAAATAGAGAAACTAATTAATAATTATAAAAAACCAATTGATGAAGAGGATTTAAAGATTATCTTGCTAGAAGGGATTGTCCCTTCTTCTAACGAGATGATTGAGTATATAAAAAGAAAATGGGGAAAATAATACATTTAGATAAAGTTGAAAGATTATTTGATAAAAGTCCTGTTATTGACTTTAAATCAATTGAAAGAGTTATTGGAGTTAAAAAGAAGAACAATTATGCTAAATTATTAATTTCAAATCTGTTAAAAAAAGGAAAAATAAGGAAAGTTGGTAAAGGATTTTATACTAAGTTTATTGAAAGTTCATTATCTGTTTTTGCTTTTAAACCAGCTTATTTAGGATTACAAAGTGCTTTGAGCTTTCATGGTGTTTGGGAACAAGAAACAATCCCAATAATATTAACAACAAAAAAAGTAAGAAGAGGGATAAGGAAGATTATGGATTCAAATATTTTTATTAGAAATATTGACAAAAAATACTTCTTTGGCTTTGATTTTGTCCAAGAAGGAAATTTTTATCTTCCTTATTCTAATTTGGAAAAGACATTTATTGATATGATTATATTTAATCAAAAGATGGATGAGGAAGTTATTAATAACATAAAGAAGAAAATAGACAAGAAGAGATTGAATGAATATTTAAAGAAATATCCCATAAATATTAAAGAAAGAGTGTTAAAAATATAATATGTTAAAAATTAAAAATTTAAAAAACATTTCAGCGGAAGATAAATTTATATTAAACTCAACCATTTTCCTTAGAAAATATTTATAAACTTAACGAAATTTAATCAATAAACATAAAATGGTGAAAGTTAACAAAAATAAGTGCATTGGATGTGGAGCATGTGCTTCAACCTGTCCAGAAGTCTTTGAGATGGATGATGATGGAAAGGCACAGGTTAAACCAAATGCAAAAAAAGATGCAAAATGCGTAAAAGAAGCAATAAAAAATTGTCCTGTTGAAGCTATATCTAAATAGAATTAAATTATCATCTAAACTCTCTGTATTGTTCTACCATTAATCAACCTCTGTGATATAATAACAACACAATATTTTATACTGATAATTATAGGATTTTACAGGATAATTACTTTTTATTCTACTATTAATCGCGCCAGATAAAGGTTTTGGACAAAACCTTTATTAACATATAAAATTTAATCTATTTATGCTTCAAAAAGAGGGCAATAAAGTCAATTCTGACAATAAACCTGATTTAATAAAATGGTTTTCTGAAATAGGAAAGAACTCAGGAAATGTGGCGGGGGGAAAAGGAGCAAATTTAGGGGAAATGTATAATTTAAAGATTCCTGTACCTCCGGGATTTGTTATAACTGCTCAAGCTTATGATTATTTCATAGAACATTCAGGATTAAAAGAGAAAATAAAACATTTACTTAGTAAAATTAATTATGAAGACACTCAATTGCTGAATGACATAACAGAACAAATAAGAAATCTGATAGTTGAATCAAAATTTCCAAAAGACATGGAAGAAGAAATATTAGATGCCTATGAGAGTCTTGGGGCAGCAGATTTAAGTGCTGCTGAAGGCACTGCTCTTGACATACTCAGCAAAGGGCAAGAATCAATATTTGTTGCGGTGCGTTCTTCTGCAACAACAGAAGATTTGGCAGAAGCAAGCTTTGCAGGACAGCAAGATTCCTTCTTAAATGTGAAAGGAGAACAAGAACTTCTTACAAACATAAGAAAATGTTTTGCTTCCTTATTCACCCCCAGAGCAACATATTATAGAAACAAACAGGGTTTCAGAGACGCTCATAATAGTCTCGCAGTTGTTGTTCAAAAAATGGTTGATTCAACAAAATCAGGAGTTATTTTCTCAAAAGATCCAAGTTACAAAAACGATAACATAATTATGGAAGCTGTCTGGGGACTAGGAGAAGGAATAGTTTCTGGTACAATAACACCTGATAAATATGTTATAAGCAAAGATTTAGAGATACTTGACATAAAAGTAGCAGACAAAAAAATAGCAATGACTAGAGATTCTTCCGGAGGCAAAACCACTGTCAAACTAAAAGAAGAAAAATCAAAACAGCAAGTCCTTACAAAAAATGAGGTCATAAGATTATCAGAGTTCGCACTTCAGCTTGAAGAACACTACAAAAAACCACAAGATATAGAATTCGCAATTGAAGGAAGTGAAATCTATATAGTTCAAACAAGACCCATAACTACAATAAAGAAAAGAATAAATGTAAAGATTGAAAATATAACCGGAGAAGTACTGCTTGAAGGACTAGCAGCCTCTCCTGGAATAGCTTCAGGAGTTGTAAAGATAATTCAAGATTTAAAAGATTTACCAAAAATAAAAACTGGAGATATTCTTGTAACAAAAATGACTAATCCGGATATGGTTGTTTCAATGCAAAAATCAGCAGCAATTGTAACAGATGATGGGGGTTTAACTGCACATGCAGCAATAGTCTCAAGAGAAATGGGAATCCCTGCAATTGTTGGTACAGATGATGCAACAACAAAGCTAAAAGATGGGGATATAATAACAGTAGATGGAAACTCGGGCAAAGTATACAAGGGGAAAGTAGCAGAAACCCACAAAAAAGAAGTAGGACTTGTAACAACAAATACAAAAACAAAAATAAAAGTGATGGTTGACCTTCCAGGTTTCGCTGAAAGAGCTTCTAAAACAGGGATAAGATCTGTTGGATTAACCAGAATTGAAGGAATAATATCAGAATCTGGAAAACATCCAAATTATTTTTTAGGAAAAGGGGAAATAAAGGATTACGAAGAGATAATTTTCAAAGGAGTAAATCAAATAGCAAAGTATTTTGATGAAATATGGGTTAGAACTTCAGATATAAGAAGTGATGAATTTTCAGACTTAGAAGGTGCACCAAAAGAGAAAGAAGCAAATCCTATGTTGGGTTTTCATGGGATAAGATATAGTCTAAAAAATCCAAAGATACTTGAAGCAGAATTAAATGCATTAAAAAGGGTGAGTGAATCAGGAAAAGAAATAGGTGTAATGCTACCTCAAGTTATTCTTGTAGAAGAAGTGCAGAAAGTCAAAGAAATGCTAAATAAAATAAATTTCAAGAATGCAAAATTGGGTGTAATGATTGAAACCCCTGCAGCTGTCCAAATAATAAACCAATTGTGTGATGAAGGAATAAATTTTATCTCTTTTGGAACCAATGACTTAACTCAATACATGCTAGCAGTAGACAGAGGAAATGAAGAAGTTCAGGATTTATACAACGAGATGCATCCTGCTGTTCTCTACCAGCTAAAATATGTTATAAGAGTTTGTAAAAGAAGAAATGTTAAAAGCAGTATATGCGGACAAGCAGGAAGCAAAAAAGAAATGGTCAAATTCTTGGTTGAAGAGGGGATTGATAGCATAAGTGTAAATGCTGATGCTGCTGCTGAAATAGCAAATTATGTTAAAGAGATAGAAGAAAACAGGATAAAAGGAACTGATGAGGAACCAAGAAAATATAAATCTAAAGACAGTTCAGAAGAAGAAATTCTCCCAATAAAAGGAATTGAAAAATTACGTGAAAGAAAGGACGATTAGCCCTATCTATAAATATTTATAAATATTTAATTCCTATATAAACAGTAGATAGAAAGAGTGTAAAAAAAGATGGTAACAAAAAAGAGGAAGAATAGAAGAAAATATCTAAAAAGAGCATTTGCAATGGAAAAGAACCCCAATCCTCCAAGAAGAAGCCTTGCCATGGAGAGTATTTTAATAGAAAATTTTGTATCTCTTCAAAAGGTAATGGTTAATCTATCTACAAAGTTTGATGAACTTACACTTAAAATATCAAAGCTTTTAGAACTATTTGAGACATCTGCAAAGACTCTTGCAGAAAAAGATTTGGACTTGGAAAAAAATAACAGAGAAAATATGAAAGTTCTTGAGAAATTAGATAATGTTTTAGATCAAAATAAGACAATAGCCAGGGGTTTAAGTTTAATGCATGATAAAATAAAAGAACCTCCAAATTATTATTCACAACAACCTGGTCCAAAAATGCCTCCACAACAGAAACAACCTCAACCATTCAAACCTGTTCAACAAAAGACTTCTGTGATGGAGGGGGTTTCTGAAGAATATCATAGACCTATCTCATCAGATGGACAATAATTTAATAGATTTAAAAAAAGAGTTGAATTTTATAAAATTTAAGAAATTCTTCTTACTGGAGTTTACAAGGCAACTAATAAAAAATTCTACACACTATGAAGTGCTTGATTTACAAACAATTATAGAAAGAGAGAGAAAGAAAAAGGAAGAGATTATAATAAGAGAAAGAAAAAACAAGGAAGAGATAGTAAAAGAAAAAATAAGAGAGATAATAAAATATAGGGAAAAAGGACTCTCTGAGGAAAAAGGATTCGTAACGAACGCAAAGGAAATCGAAGAAGGAGATATAGAAAGAGAACGCTCAATTATGCATTCGCCTGTAGGAATGTTTGAAATACAAAACATTCCAAAAGTAAATCCTTTTGAAAAAGCTTTTCAGAATATGCGCCCCTTGGAAAGAACATATGAAAATAGGACTTTTATAGATCCATTCAAAAAAACAAGACTTTTGATACCTGAATCAAGATTTCCCCCACATCTTCAATACATACAACCCGTACCAGTAAATAAAGATATTGAACTTGGAAAACTAAATCCATTAGTAAATGACCCTATGGTAAAGATAATTGAATGCTATGGACCAGGAGAAAATCTTGTAGTTGTAGGAGGGATGGGGATGAAAAAAACCGGGATAATTTTGAAGAAAGAAGAAATAGAAAATATCATAAAGAAATTCTCAGAAGAGACAAAAATTCCTGTTCAAGAAGGTATTTTCAAGGTTGTGGCTGGAAGATTAATTTTCTTAGCAATAATATCTGAGATAGTAGGTTCAAAATTTATAATAAAAAAGATGTCTCCACCAGAACAAAGGGGTTATGGAGTATAAGTTTGATTATACCCTTCTAATTTTTCTGAAACACTCTTTTCTTTAGATACTGAACTTGCTATGTCTTTTAAGAATTTTATTCTATCTCTATCCATCTGTACCTCTAAAAGCTCTTTAGTTAAAGAAGGGTCATAAGAATATTCAACAGAATATTTATCAAAAGTATATCCTCTTATAATTCTGCTATTATACAATTCAGACTTTGTGCTTTCAAGAGAAATCTTTCCAAAGTTATCCATAAGAATCTTTCTTTCTGCTTGGGTTAAGAAATCTCCAATTTCCCAAAGGGAAGTGTCGACAACTTCTTCTACTGTCTGATTTTCCTCAGCAAATGTTTTATTCTCTTTCTTTACTTCAACAGGAACTTCTTCAGGTTCTTCAACAGGAGTTTCAGCAGGCTTTGTTTCATTATTAATTACGGCTTCCTCTGAAGTTTTTTCACCTTCTGCTAAAACAGTTGTCAAAGAAAGTATCTCTTTTTCTCCATAAACTAATTTTATATTTAAATCTCCTTCATCTAATTGCAAATTCAAATCAGATAAATCCACAGAAACAGTCTTTTCCTTGTCTCCTTTATAATCTTCCCCATAACCCTTATCCTTTTCTGAATAATCAGTAGTTACTATGGCTTCATTATTCTCTACTTTTAAAGAAACAACATTGTCATTCAATTCTTCACCATTCATTTTAACACTCTTAGGCTTTAATTCAACACTTTCTCCTTCTTTCAATTCATAAGTGAAAGGATTATCTTTTGAAGTTACTCCATCAATTTCTTGCACAAGTTCCATTGATATCATTCCAGTCATCCCAAAAAAGGAAGCAAAAATTCCTCCAGAATTTTTAACCTGATTTCCAGTTATTGGTAAAGATTGGGTTTCTTCTATGTTTGATTCAGGAATTGGTTCTGTACTTACTTCAGTTGTAGTTACTTCTTGGTTTGTTTCGCTTGGAACAGTTTCTGTGTTTGTTTCAGTTAGAGTGATTTCTTGAGTTGGTTCGCTTGGAGCAACTTCTGGAATTACTTCAGTTGTAGTTACTTCGCTAGGTGTTTCCTCTTCTTGAGGTTGTTCAGTTGGTTCTTCCTGGATTGGTTCAGTTGATTCTGTATAAACTTGAAGAACAAACTCAATATCTGGGTAATCTATTTTTTCCCCTTCAATTCCATAACCTGCTCCACTTCCTTGAATATCCCTTCCACTAATATAATAATTTCCTTCTGAAGTAGGCTCATCCAGAACATCTTTCAAAGCAAATTCATATGTCTTACCTGAGTTTTCAAAGACAACTTTTGAAGAATCCGGGATAAGTTCTCCTTCTGTAAGAGAAAATTTCAAGACCCCATTAAGAGGCTTTCCTTTTTCATAAGAAGTATCCACCCCTAAAACAACCCCCCCTGTAAGTTTATTGTTTGAGAAAGCAAGAAAATAAATTAAAATTCCCAGCAAGAGAGCTCCAGCAAAAAGAAGCGAGATTTTCACGTATTTTTTAGTTTTATTAGCCCCTTCAGTCCCATAATACTCTGAAACTACTTTTCCATCAACTCTTTTACTATGATAAATATACGGACCATAAAGTTTTCCGTTTTTTTGGATATATTTTTTATATGCCATCTTTGTAAGTAACTAATTGAAGCAATGATATTATTTAAAGGTTTTTGTAAGTAACTAATTCAGGTGAGGATATTCTTTGAAGTTTTTTAAAAATTACTTTGTAGAAATCTCAACTAAATTAATCACATCCTTAAGAATTACATTTCCTTCAATATTTACTTTAGTAGAGATAACATCTCCCTTATCAAACTCAACAACCCCTATAGATTGAGTATCATAATCCTTCTTAACACCCACAGAAGCTCCAGATATAGTGTTACTGAAACTTGCAGGCTTTCCGTTTATGTATAATATAACCTCAACACTTCCTTCTCCGCTCAAAACCTCAAGGTTTGTTGAAAGTCCTGTTATACTTCCTTCCCTCATCATTACATATCCCTTTTCACTACTTCCCTCCACTCCGGTTGCTGTGTCAAGGAAAGTAGATTCACTGACTTCTCCTGTTAAACCAAAGTTCAAGAGCATCTTATACATTAAAGTAGCAGGTACAGGCTCAAATGCCTGATTTGAAGCAGTTATTACAAAGACTGGCTTATCACCACCATAATCCACTTGATATACTACAAGGTTGGTACTGTCTATATTCTGCAAATCAACTTGGGGGGGAAGATTATCAAAACTGACCTCTTCTACTGATTGAATGTTTTCTTTATTTATTCCCTGCTTTTCAACTATATTATTAACTATCTCTTGAACATCTCCAGATAACCCAATTGACTCTGCAAAAACCCCAGATGCCATAATAAATATTAGAACAAATGCTACGCCAAAGGATAATTTCTTCATCCCCTTTTTCATGAATGTATTAACAAAACAAGATATTTAAAGATTACGATAGAGGTAAAATAATATAATTTAAAAACAAAAAACTACTAAAAAGAAGCATAAATAAAAATAAAATACAATGGAAAACAGCATAACTATAGAAAAAATAGAAAAATACTTTAAAATAACAGAAAGTGCCTTAAAAGAAGCTAAGAAAAATATAATAAAAGGAAAAGAAGCTCATGCTAAAGAGATAATTGAGATGGCTGAAAATTACCTGTCAGATGCAAACCACTTCAAGAAAAAAGGAGATTATGTAAATTGCTTTGCAGCATTAAATTACGCCCATGGGTGGATTGATTCTGGAGTAAGACTGGATATTTTTGATGTTAAGGATAATACATTATTTACTGTGAAATAATCAGTTACTATAATAAATCCCATAAATTCTTTTAAACACTCTGCTAATTATAAAAGAATGAGTTGGAATCATTTTGTAATAGACAAAACAGGAAAAGCAATTGTTGACAATGAGGTAGAGTTTGACATTTTGGAACTTCCAAGCGGAAGATACTTTCTAAATAAAGAAGTCATTACAACAAAAGAAGTTCTGACAAAATTAAAAAACTATACCCCAAAAGAACTGAAGAAAGATTCGGAATATCCAATATATGTTTTAGTTGGCCACACTCAAGATGGAAAATCAGGTATTACAACAAGAATAACTGATGTAAAAGGTCTAAACACAATTATCCAAGAAATTGAAGAGAGTTTAATAAAATAAATAATCTCAAAATATAAAAACCCCTTCCACCTTTTACCAATATGCAAAAAAAGGTGATTGTTTTAAGCTTGGGTGGAAGCCTCATAATTCCAGACAACATTAACATAAAATATCTCAAAGAATTCAGAAAAACTATTCTGAAAAACAAGAATAATTACAAGTTTATTATTGTTTGCGGAGGAGGGAGCATTGCAAGAAAATACATCTCCGCACTTAGAGAAATAGGAATGAATGAAAACTTCCAGAGTTATGCAGGAATATCTGCTACAAGAATGAACGCCCGTTTTATGTCTTATTTTTTCAATCAAGATCAAGAAATGGGTATACCCAGCAAAACAAGTGAAGTTAAAGAATATATTAAAAAATACGGAGTAATCTTCTGTGGAGCTTTGGAATATCACCCTCATCAGACTTCAGATTCAACCTCAGCAGAAATAGCAAAAGTTTTCAAATGCAAGTTCATAAATCTGACAGACGTTCCAGGATTGCACGACAAAAATCCAAAAGAATTCAAAAATGCTAGATTCATCCCAGAGATTTCATGGAAGGATTTCAACAGCATGGCGAACAAAATTAAATTTAAACCAGGACAACACTTTGTTCTTGACCAGACAGCATCAAAAATAATAAAAAAGAGCAAAATTACAACTTATATTCTTGGTGAAGACATGAAACAATTGGATAATCTGCTAAATGGAAAAAAATTTATAGGAACAATAATTCGGGGATGAATATTTAATGTTTATAACCAAAAATTTTATCATAATCTCTATGATTACAAATATCTACAACAAAATTAATAATCTCAATTTGATTCCCTGTAATTGTATAGATTAATCTCCATCTATCTGCAAGTTCAATTCTCCATAAATTATCAACATTATATTTTAAGACATATTTTCCAGGCATTTGCCTTTTTGGAACTTGATCTCCTGCGAAAGGATTTTGTTTTAATATGTCTTTTACTCTATTTATGCTCCTCAACAAAGTTTGATGAAAAGAACTTTCTACTCCTTTCATTTTCTCTTCTCCAACTGTTTTATTAAGCTCTTGATAAACTTTATCAGCCTCATTACTCAGCTTAACTATAACTTCTTTCCCTCTGAACATTTTAAATTTCTCTTGCGTTTTCAATTGCTTTTCTTAATTTAGAACTAGGGTTATAAATCCATAATATTCCTTTATGACTATCCAATATCATGCCTTTTTCTTCCAAGTATATCAAAATTAAATTCAAAGTTTGATGCATAATTTTAACAGGTAATCTTCTCTTTAGTTCTTCCCTGTCTATTACAGTATCTGCTTTCTTCAGAACATTCTCTACCATTAACATTGTTCTTAAGCTTGGATAGTGTATTATATCCTTATTCTTATATATTTCCATACTATTGTTTATATAAATATAAACTTATATATAAAGCTTTCTATTTCATCTTTCATAACAATTTTAAATATCTGATTAACTAATTTTATAAACTTCTTCTTCATTTGAATTCTATGAACCAAAATCAGATTATTTTAACAGAAACAAATTTCAGCAAGCTTAAAGAAAAAATTAAAAAAGCAAAATCTGAAAATAAAATAATTATCTTCTCATCAGAAGATGATGAACTAAACAGGAAAGTCATTGAAAAACTCCAAATAGATATTCTTTTAGTAAACCTCTCAAATAGAAAAGATTTTCAAAAGCAAAGAAACTCTGGATTTAATCAAGTTATAGCAAAAGCAATGAAAAAAAAGAATATTCAGCTTGGAATAAATCTGGATGAAATCATTGAAGAAAGGAACTTGAAAAAGAAAGCAGAAATCATAGCAAGGCTCAAGCAAAACATCTTTTTATGCAACAAAGACAAAGTACAAATGAAGTTCATAGCTCAAAATGAAAAGAACAATAGGAATATTTATGATTTAAAGTCTTTAGGAATAATTTTAGGAATGCCT
Source organism: Candidatus Woesearchaeota archaeon (assembly GCA_964401065.1). Lineage (GTDB taxonomy): Archaea > Nanobdellota > Nanobdellia > Pacearchaeales > GW2011-AR1 > MWBV01. The sequence goes on along the minus strand of CAYNWY010000017.1, from coordinate 1,127 downwards.
ACCTGGATGACAAAAGAATTGTAAGAAATCTAATACCAACAAGCTTCTTTCCAAAAGTTCCGTATAAATGTTCCACCTGCCGAGCCAGCACCTATTCCATACATACATAAGCCCATCTGTATTGTGTCTTTATCTAAGAAAGATTGAAAATATCTTTGATGCTCACAAATACTCTGAATTCCTGCAACTATAGGATATATTACAGCTCCAAATGGAAGAACGAATAAACCTCCTAAAACTGCCCCCCAACTATTATTGCACTAGCTTGTCCAACATTTTTTAGTGCATTTACACTTCCTTCTTTAAAGTTATTAGTTTTTTCTTCTAATGAAATTTTTTATTTTTTTCCATTATAAAATAATCACAAAAAAAGTATACTTAATATTTATAGCGAACATGTACGCGTGTAGAAGTAAAGGCTTTTATTACAGATTAGAGAAAATATCTGGAATTAATTTTGATTCTGCTACCTGTAAGTGCCTCTGATATGTTGATAAAGAAATATTCATTATCTTTGCTAATTTTCTCAAAGATGTTTTTTTAGGTACTTTATAATATCCTTCTTTAATTGCAAGTTCAATTGATTGTTTTTGCAATTCAGTTAAATTAGGCATTAGTTTAGGAAAGAATATATTCTCTGCAAAAATTTCTTTTATATAAATAATTTTTAATTCAAAGCATATTGCTTCTAAATCACTTATAAATTTATTAATCTCTTCTCTTTTATATGAACCAACTTCCCAATACTCATAACCTTTTGAATCAACAGCAACAGGAGAGGCCATAAAAATGTTTTTATTAAATTTTGTTACAGGGGTTTCTTTCTTTTTATCTACAATAAATAAAGTATTATTCTTAAACTCTGAATAAATTATATCTTTCTCTTTTTTGAAATCCTTTATAAATTTGTTTATACTCTCTTGTCTTCCGAAAAGTTGGTGCATTGAAGAAGTTACCTTAATTTTCCCTTTTTGATACTTTCCAAGTTCGTATGATTTTGCTGTTACATTAAACTTCTTACACCTATTTCCAATCATACAATCATGCCTGCACTTAAGTTTAGCAACCCACATTTAAAGCTTCGCAAGAAATCTGTTTGCTTTAGCTAACGGATGAATTGCGTTAAT